>NZ_JBIUSS010000001.1:0-188056 GCF_044741445.1 Kitasatospora sp. NPDC088160
GTGACCAGCGTCAGCGCGTTCAGCAGGAACAGGTCGATGACGCTGAACGCGCCCCAGAACTTCCCGAAGCGCTCCAGGATCAGCCGGGCGTGGCCAACACCGGTGACGGCGCCCAGGCGCAGCACCATCTCCTGGTTCACGTACAGCACCGGGACCAGCATCAGCAGCGTCCACAGCAACTGCGTGCCGTAGTTCTGCCCCGCCTGCCCGTACGTCGAGAAGGCGCCCGCGTCGTTGTCGCCGACCATCACGATCAGGCCGGGGCCCACGATGGCGAGCAGGGTCTTGAGTCTTGCGGACAGGCCGTGGCGCGGCGTGGTGTCGTCGAGCCGGATGGTGCCGAGCGCACCCTTGATGTCGCCGACGTGGGCGTCGTCCAGTACGGCTGAACGCGGGGCGGGGACCTTGGAGTTGAGCGTGGCGTTGGTGGTCATGACGATCCTCCCGTGGGCCCCGGGGCAGGCGGGGCGATCGGGGGCGCACGGCGGCGATCCCCCTGCGGACGGGCGCGGCGCATCGCCACCCGGCGGTGCGGGCCCGTTCGGGCGCGGCGAAGCCGGGAGTTGAGGTGATGAACCGTCAGAAACGTTCGCAGGGAGGGTCGTTACCGCGTGCCGGGAGTGTGCGAGGACAGGCGGGGGTAGGGGCAACTGTGGCCCGGACTACTGCAATCCATGTCTCTCGCCTCCTCCCGGTCGACGCACCCCGTGGTGCGTGTGATCGACGCGGCAAGGAGTTCGCCGGCGCGCGAAGCGACCGCCGGTTCACCCCAACTCGTCAGAGCTTTGGCACTCCACGGCGTGTCCAGCCCGGTCGGGCCGGAAGCCACTTCGGATCAACCCTTAGGTCGGGAAGATCTGTCCTAACCCTGGGCGTCTCTCGACGTCGTCGGATCAGTGGCCTGTGTCCGTGAAGAAGCCTCACCGAACGAGGTGCCTTCTTCAAACCTCCAGAAGCATAGACCGCGCGGAGGCCAATACTTGCGTACTTGGTAGAACCTTTACCTTCTGTCTCCGGTCGTCCCGGCCGAGGCGCGGCGGGGGGTTGCGGGGGGCGGCGGGGCGGATCGGGTGACGTGGGGTTTTGCCGCCGGGCCGCCACGGAACGACTTCCCACCGCATCGGCAGCAGCACCAGGTTGCGCCCGAATCCGAGGGGTGGCATGGCGTCCGCAGGCTCCCAGGGTGGTCCCCGGCAGGCGCGGGCCCTCGTGCTCGCCCGCCACGCGAAGCTGTGGCTCGTCCCGAGCATCCTGTGCGGCCTGCTGGCCGTGGTGCTCTCGCTGCTCTACATGGGCGGCATCCTCAACCCGACCGGGCACCTGCACCGGCTCCCGATCGCCCTGGTGAACGCGGATCAGGGCCCGCCGCCGCCGGGCCGGGCGGAGACCCTGGGCGCGCGGCTCAGCCGGGAGATCGTCGCCGGGACGCCCGGCAGCACCGTCGACTGGCGCCAGGTCGACCAGGCCGAGGCGATGGACCAGCTCTCCACCGGGAAGGTCTACGGCGCGCTGCTCGTCCCGCAGGCGTTCACCGCCGACGTGGCGGCACTGACCACCGGCCGGGCCACCGAACGGCCCACCCTGACGGTGCTCACCAACCCCGGCCTCGGCAGCCTCGGCTCCTCGCTGGCCTCCCAGATCACCCAGTCCGCCGCCCACCAGGCCTCGCTGGCGCTCGGCAAGGAGCTGACCGCGGCCGCGCCGCCGTCCGGTTCCGCCGGCTCCGGCTCCGGCTCCGGCACGGGCACCAGCGCCACCGCGCGGCTGCTGCTCGCCGACCCGCTCGCCGTCACCACCCGGGTCGGCCACCCGATCGGCGCCCACAGCGGGCTCGGCCTGAGCGCCTTCTACTACACCCTGCTGGCCGTGCTGACCGGCTTCATCGGCGGCAACATCATCCACAACGGCGTCGACACCGCGCTCGGCTACAGCGACAGCGAGCTCGGCCCCTGGCACACCCGGCGCCCGACCGTCCCGATCACCCGCACCCAGACCCTGCTGCTGAAGATGGTCATGACGGCCGGCATCATGCTGCTCACCACCACCCTGGTGATGCTCTGCTCGGTCACCGTCCTCGGCATGGACGCCCCGCACCAGGCGCTGCTCTGGGTCTTCGCCTACTGCGCCAGCCTCGCCGTCGGCCTCGGGGTCCAGGCGATCAACGCGGCGTTCGGCGGGATCGGGCAGCTGGTGTCCATGTTCGTCTTCATCGCGCTGGCGCTGCCCTCCTCGGGGGCGACCATCCCGCTCCAGGCGGTGCCCGGCTTCTACCGCTTCCTCAGCGTCTTCGAGCCGATGCGCCAGCTCAGCGACGGCATCCGGGCGATCCTGTTCTTCGACGCCCGGGCGGACGCGGGCCTGGCCCGGGGCTGGACCATGATCGCGGTCGGCGTGCTGCTCGCCCTGGCCTTCGGCTTCGGGATGACCCGGTACTACGACCGCAAGGGCCTGCACCGCTGGACGCCGCAGCCGTCGGAGTAGGCGTTCAGGAGTGGGCGTTCAGGAGTGGGCGTTCAGGAGTGGGCGTCTGGAGTGGGCGCCGTCCTCGGTTCCTACGCCTTGGTGACGGTGACCTTGAGGTGCTTCATGATCGGCTGGTCGCTCTGGGTGCTGTGGTCGGCGATCGCGCACAGCACGTTCATCTCGGGCATGTAGCCCGCCGCGCAGCCGCGCGGGATGTCGTACGGGATCGCGAGGTAGCCGTTCAGGGTGCGGGTGCTGCCGTCCTTCGCGGTGCTGGTGATGTCGACCGGATCGAACTCGGCGATGCCGCGCTCGCGCATGTCGTCGGTGTTCAGGAAGACCAGCGTGCGCAGGTTCCGCACGCCCCGGTAACGGTCGTTGTCGGAGTAGATCGTGGTGTTCCACTGGTCGTGGGAGCGCATGGTGCCCAGCGCCAGGGTGCCCGGGGCGGGGACGACGTCGGGCAGCGGGGCGGTGGAGAACTCGGCCCGCCCGGAGGGGGTGAGGAAGACCAGTTCGCGGGCCGGCTGCTTGATCCGGAACCCGAGGGGCAGCCGCACCCGGCGGTTGAAGTCCTCGAAGCCGTCCAGCGCCCGGGACATGGTGTCGCGGATGCGGTCGTAGTCCTCGATGTACCACTCCCAGGGTGTCCCGCTGTCCGGCAGCGCCGCGCGGGCCATCCCGGCGACGATGGCGGGCTCGGACAGCAGGTGCGGGGAGGCCGGGCGCTTCATGCCGACGGACAGGTGCACCATGCTCATCGAGTCCTCGACCGAGGTGCTCTGCACCCCGCCGCGCTGGTGGTCCTTCTCGGTGCGGCCCAGGCACGGCAGGATCAGCGCCCGGCGGCCGTGCACCAGGTGGCTGCGGTTCAGCTTGGTGCTCACCTGGACGGTCAACTCGCAGCCGCGCAGCGCCTCGTGGGTGTAGGGCGTGTCGGGAGCGGCGAGCGCGAAGTTGCCGCCCATGGCGACGAAGACCGTCACCTCGCCGCGCCGCATCGCCTCGATGGCGGAGACGGTGTCCAGGCCGTGCGCGCGCGGCGGGTCGATCCCGCAGGCCTCGGCGAGGCGGTCCAGGAACTCGGGTGAGGGGCGGTGGTCGATGCCGCAGGTGCGGTTGCCCTGGACGTTGCTGTGCCCGCGCACCGGCGACGGGCCGGCGCCCTCGCGGCCCAGGTTGCCGCGCAGCAGCAGGAGGTTGACGATCTCCCGCACGGTGTCCACGCCGTGCTCGTGCTGGGTGACGCCCAGGCACCAGCTGACGATGGAGCGGTCGGCGTCGCGGTAGACCCGGGCGGCCTTGAGGACCTCGGCCCGGTCGAGCCCGCTCTGCCGCTCGATCTCCTCCCAGGGGGTGGCCCCGCACAGCGCGCGGTAGGCCTCGAACCCGGTGGTGTGGCGCTCGATGAACTGCCGGTCCAGGGCCCGGGGGTCGGCCGTGGCCTGCTCCAGGATCGCCTTGGCCATGCCGCGCACCAGTGCCATGTCGCCGCCGATGCGCGGCTGGAGGTTCAGGGTGCTGGTCTTCGTGGACTTGAACAGCGCCATGTCCACGAAGTCGTGCGGGACGATGGTGCGGGTGGCGGCCGCCTCGATCAGCGGGTTGATGTGCACGATCTGCGCGCCGCGACGGTGCGCGTCGGCGAGGGCGGTGAGCATCCGGGGCGCGTTGGAGGCGGCGTTGACGCCCATGATGAACAGCGCGTCGGTGACCTCCCAGTCCTTGAGGTCGACCGTGCCCTTCCCGGTGCCCAGCGAGGCCTGGAGGGCGCGTCCGCTGGCCTCGTGGCACATGTTGGAGCAGTCCGGCAGGTTGTTGGTGCCCAGTTCGCGGGCCATCAGCTGGTAGAGGAAGGTGGCCTCGTTGCCGAGCCGACCGGAGGTGTAGAAGGCGGCCCGGTTCGGGTCGTCCAGCTCGCGCAGGGTGCGGCCGACCAGCTCGAAGGCGTCCTTCCAGCTGATCGGGACGTAGTGGTCCGAGGCGGCGTCGTACACCATCGGCTCGGTGAGGCGGCCCTGGTCCTCCAGCGCGAAGTCGCTCCACCCGGACAGCTCGGTCACCGAGTGGGCGGCGAAGAACTCGCGGCCGACCCGCTTGCGGGTCATCTCCCAGGTGACGTGCTTGATGCCGTTCTCGCAGATGTCCAGGTGCAGGCCCTTGGTGTCGTCCGGCCAGGCGCACCCGGGGCAGTCGAACCCGGTGTTCTCGTGGTTCATCCGCATGATCGCCCGGGGCCCGTCCACGTACGCGCCCTCCTTCACCAGGAAGCGCGTCACGCTCTTCGCGGCACCCCAGCCGGCGGCCGGGTGGTGGTACGGCGCGAACTGCGGCGGCCCGACGGGGTCGGGGCCCACGGCCGGCTCGTCCCGGGCGGGGCGGTTCCGGGCGGCGTGGTTCTGCGCGGGGTCCTGCGCGGAGTCGTCCCGCGCGCGGCCGTCGGGGGAGTTCACGAAGCCCTCCGTCCGCCGACCGACAGCACGACCGCGCTCGCCGCGCCGTTCGGCGCCTCGTAGTTCACGGTCTCCCCGGCATGCCGCCCGAGCAGCGCTCGCCCGAGCGGGCTGTCTGCGGTCACCAGGGTCTCCTCCCGCACCTCGGCGAGCTCCGCCACCTCGACGGTCTCCTCCACCCCGTCCGCGAACCGCACGGTGACGGTGGAGCCCACCCCCACCACCTCCGTGGACGGCGGCCCGGCGGCGGCCCCCTCGCGGACCCGGGCCTCCAGCTCGGCGATCCGCTCGTCCAGCCGGGCGACGTCGTCGGCCCGCTGCAACTCGTCCGCCGCGTCCGCCCGGTCGCCGACGTCCTCCCCGCGCAGCGTCCCCACCACTTTCGCCCGCTCGCCGCGCAGCTCGGCCAACTCCTCCTGCACGGCGCGCAGGGCCTCGGCACTGATGGGCTCGGGACCGTCTGTCATGGCTGCTCCCGGGTCGTTCGCGGAACGCTCAAGCACGGGTCGCTTCCATTACCCCACCACCCCGCACCCCCGGCAAATCCGCCGTGGGCGAGGCTCCCGCGACCGGCCCCGGGGGTGGCGGTGATCACCTTCGCGGTGGGCGGGCGTCGGGGCGGTGGGCCCCGGTCGGGACGAAGCCGCAGGTCCGGGCGGTGCGGGCGGGGCGCGGCCGGGCAGGCGGGGGGAGGGACCGGCCGAAGGGGTGGGGGCGGGCGAAGCTACCATGTGCGCAACACCCTCAGCTCGAAAGATGGACTTGTGACTGTCAACGACGACGTGTTCACGGACTGGAAGAACCGCGAGGAGATCGCGGAGTCGATGATCCCGATCATCGGGCGACTGCACCGCGAGCGGGACGTGACCGTCCTGCTGCACAGCAGGTCCCTGGTGAACAAGTCGGTGGTCAGCATCCTGAAGACGCACCGCTTCGCCCGCCAGATAGCCGGCGAGGAGCTCTCGGTCACCGAGACGATGCCCTTCCTGAGTGCGCTGACCACCCTGGACCTCGGCCCCTCGCAGATCGACATCGGCATGCTCGCCGCGACCTACCGGGCCGACGACCACGGCCTGTCGGTCGAGGAGTTCACCGCCCGGGCCGTCTCCGGCGCCACCGGCGAGAACAAGCTGGAGCGCCGCGACGCCCGCGACGTCGTCCTCTACGGCTTCGGCCGGATCGGCCGCCTGGTCGCCCGCCTGCTGATCGAGAAGGCCTCCGGCAACGGCCTGCGCCTGAAGGCCATCGTCGTGCGCGACAGCGGCGGCGACGACCTGGTCAAGCGCGCCTCGCTGCTGCGCCGGGACTCCATCCACGGCCAGTTCCAGGGCACGATCACCGTCGACGAGGCGAACAACAAGATCATCGCCAACGGCAACGAGATCACCGTGATCTACTCCGACGACCCGACCAAGGTCGACTACACGGAGTACGGGATCAAGGACGCCATCCTGATCGACAACACCGGCCGCTGGCGCGACCGGGAGGGTCTGTCCAAGCACCTGCGCCCCGGCATCGCCAAGGTCGTGCTGACCGCGCCGGGCAAGGGCGACGTCCCGAACATCGTCCACGGCGTCAACCACGACACGATCAAGCCCGACGAGCAGATCCTGTCCTGCGCCTCCTGCACCACCAACGCCATCGTCCCGCCGCTGAAGGCGATGGACGACGAGTACGGCGTGCTGCGCGGGCACGTGGAGACCGTCCACTCGTTCACCAACGACCAGAACCTGCTGGACAACTACCACAAGGCCGACCGTCGCGGCCGCTCGGCACCGCTCAACATGGTGATCACCGAGACCGGCGCCGCCTCGGCCGTCGCCAAGGCCCTCCCGGACCTCCAGGCGAAGATCACCGGCAGCTCGATCCGCGTCCCCGTGCCGGACGTCTCGATCGCCATCCTCAACCTGCAGCTGGCCCGCGAGACCAACCGCGAGGAGGTCCTCGACTACCTGCGCGACGTCTCGCTGACCTCGCCGCTGAAGCGCCAGATCGACTACACCGACTCCCCGGACGCGGTCTCCAGCGACTTCATCGGCTCGCGCCACGCCTCGATCGTCGACGCCGGCGCCACCAAGGTCGAGGGCGACAACGCGATCCTCTACCTGTGGTACGACAACGAGTTCGGCTACTCCTGCCAGGTCATCCGGGTCGTCCAGTACGTCTCGGGCGTCGAGTTCCCGACCTACCCGGCCCCGGCGGTCTGATCCTCCGGTAGTCCAGGTAGTTCCGGCAGTCCCGGCGGCGGGGGGGGGGGCCCGGGGGGGCCCCGGGGGGGGCGCGGGGGCGGGGGGGGGGGGGGGGCCCCCGGCCCGCCCCCCCCCCCGCCGCCGTTCACGCCCCCGCTCCGTCCTTGATCGGCCCGGGTGCACCCGGACGCGGGTGGGCCGGGGGCGGCGGCTATCTTGATGGGTCACGGACATCCGGAGGGAGCGGGCGATGGGGATGGGGATGGGTCGGAGGGTGGCTGCCGCAGTGGCGGCCGGGGCGTTGATGGGGGTGCTGGCCGGGTGCTCGTCGGGTTCTACGGGGAGTTCCCCGGCGGGCTCGGACGCGGCCAAGGGCGCGGCGGGGGCGGCGAGCGCGGTGGCGAGCGCGACGGGTCCGGCGGGCGGTGAGAGCGGTGCAGGGGCTTCGGTCTCCGCGTCGGCGTCCGCGTCCGCGTCTGCTGCCGCGACGGGGGCGGGTGCGGCCTCGGCGCCGGCGACCGGAGGCGGCGGCGCCGGGGCCTCCGCTCCGCCGGCCGGTGCGGCGACGCCCGGGGCGGACCTGGAGGCGGTGCTGCTGGACGACAAGCTCGTCGGGCAGGTGCTGCCGGACGCGAAGGCGATGGCGGGCTGGGAGGAGGAGAAGCGCAAGGTCGACACCATCGACCACGCCACCACCTGCACCGCGTCGGTGCCGTGCACCGGCAAGCCGCTCAGCGGTTCCGTCCGGTTCTCCTCGGGGGATCTGGTCGCCCGCTTCATCGTCGAGACGCTGCCGAACCGCGACGCCGCCAAGGGCAAGCTCAAGGAGTCCTACGCCTCCTACGGAGCCGGGCCGTTCCGCAAGGTCGACTCCCCGGTGCTGGGCAGCGAGAGCCAGGTCTTCCAGGGCCAGCTGGGCGAGGGTGAGGGCATCGGCATCGTGCTGCGCTCGGGCACCGTCGTCGCCAGCGTGACCACCGAGGGCGGGCCGGCCGACGTGGCTGCCGCCCGGCGGTTCGGGGCGATGCTGGTCAAGCGGATCGAGCAGGCCCAGGCGGGCAGGACCCCGGACGCCGGGCTCGGACTGGCCTGACGGCCGCCGCGTACGCGAAGCGAAGCGAAGCCCCGGGCCGAGGAGGCGCCGGGGCCGCTTGCGCTCGGCGCCGGACCGGACGGCGCCGGACCGGACGGCGTCGGACCGGACGGCGCCGCCGCCCTCGACGTGCCCTCACCCCGTTCGACGTGCCCTCACCCCGGCCGTCGGCCCCGGCCGTTCGCCCCGGTCGGCGGGCCGTGGGGCGGTCCCCGCGCGGGCCGGACCGGGACCGCCCCTGGGCTGGGGAAACGGATGTCGGTCGGCCGTGATATCTACTCATCTGGGGTGGCCGTCGTGCGGCCATGCGAAAGATGCCGATGATGTTCGAGGGGGCCACACATGCCGCTGTTCCGACGCCGCTCCGGCGAGGAGGCCGCGCAGAGCGGGGCGGGCTGGCGCGGGAGGGTGCGACGGGCCGTCGGGTCCGCGCCCGTGGCGGCCGTTGCGGCGCCGCGGCTGGATCCGGCGCTCGGGGACGAGTCGCTGCGCCTGATGCTCGGCCAGGCCGCCGCCGGTGACTGGGCGGCCCTGGGCCCCGCGCTGGCCGCCGTCGGGGACGGCGCCGATCTGACCGGGCGGGTCGGTGCGATCGCCGAGGTGCCCCGGGTCGAGGAGTGGACGGCTCGGGCCCTCGCCGACCGGCCCGAGGACACGTCGGCGCTGCTGCTGTCCGGTGCCCGGCACGTCACCTGGGCCTGGGAGGCCCGGACGGGTGCCCGGGCGAAGCACGTGTCCGAGAAGCAGTGGAAGGTGTTCCACGAGCGGCTGGACGTCGCCGAGGAGCAGCTGCTGGAGGTCGCCGAGCGCGAGCCGTCCTGGCTCGCCCCCTGGTACTTCCTGCAGATCAGCGCCCGCGGCGCCTCGCTCCCGGCGGAGGTCGCGACCTGCCGCTTCGAGGCCGCCGTGCGCCGTGCTCCCGGGCATCCGGCCTCGCACCGCCAGCGCCTCCAGCAGCTGTGCGCCAAGTGGGGCGGCTCGCACGAGGAGATGCACGCCTTCGCCCGGTCCTCGATGCTCGCGGCGCCGGAGGGCAGCCAGCTCGGCGAGCTGGTCGTGCTGGCGCACCTGGAGCGCTGGCTGGACCTCCCGGACGGTGAGGACCGCGCCTACCTGGCCAGTGCGGAGGTGGTGGCCGACTTGCAGGAGGCGGCCTTCCGCTCCGTGCTGCACCCGGACTTCACGCCGGTCCGCGGCTGGCAGGGTTCCTTCAACGCCTTCGCGATGGCCTTCTCGCTGGCCGGCCAGCGCAAGACCGCGCGCCTGCTGTTCGAGGCCTTGGACGGCGCCGTCACCGAGTCGCCCTGGCACTTCCTGTCCGGTGATCCGCTCAAGGCGTTCGCCTCCCACCGGGACCGCTGCGCGTACTGACGCCCCGGCCCGCCCAGAACCTCCGTCACCCGCCCCGCGATCGAAAGAGCCCCCGGTGTCCCCATCCGAGAACCCGACGCCCGACAACGCGGCGAGCGCGCACACCTTCCAGGTGGACCTGCGCGGCCTGGTGGACCTGCTCTCCCACCACCTCTACTCCAGCCCGCGGGTGTACCTGCGCGAGCTGCTGCAGAACGCGGTGGACGCGATCTCCGCCCGCCGCGCCCTCGATCCGCAGGCGCCGGCCCGGATCGTCGTGCGCGCCGACGACGAGCTGAGCGTCACCGACACCGGCGTCGGCCTGACCGAGGCGGACGTCCACACCTTCCTCGCCACCATCGGCCGCAGTTCGAAGCGCGACGCCGACGGCCGGCTGGACGGCGCCGGGCTGGCCCAGGCCCGCGGCGACTTCATCGGCCAGTTCGGCATCGGCCTGCTGGCCTGCTTCGTGGTCGCCGACGAGATCACCGTGGTGACCCGCTCCGCCGCCACCCCGGACGCGCCGGTGATCGAGTGGCGCGGCGGCTCCGACGGCCGCTACACGATCCGCACCCTGCCCGCCGCGGCCAAGCCGGAGCCGGGCACCACCGTGACGCTGGTCCCCCGCGCCGACGCCGCCGAGTGGACGCGGTCGGGCCGTGTCCTCGCGCTGGCCCGGGACTTCGGCAGCCTGCTGCGCCACGACGTCACGGTGGTGGACGCGAACGGCACCGAGCACCGGGTGAACCGCACCCCGCCGTGGGCCGAGCGGCACGGCTCGCCGCTGGCCCGGCGCGACGCGCTGACCGAGTACTGCCGCGCAGCCTTCGACTTCACCCCGCTCGACACCATCGACCTGGACCTGCCGCTGGTCGGCCTGCGCGGCGTCGCCTACGTGCTGCCGGACGCGGCCCCGCCGTCCCGCCGTTCGGGCCACCGGGTGCACCTCAAGGGCATGCTGCTGTCCGACCAGGCCGCCGAACTGCTACCGGACTGGGCGTTCTTCGTCCGCTGCGTGGTGGACACCGACGGCCTGCGCCCGACCGCCTCCCGCGAGGGCCTGTACGCGGACGAGACGCTGGCCGCCGTCCGCGACGCGCTGGGCGTCCGGATCCGCGACTGGCTGACCGGCCTGTCCGCGAGCGATCCGGCGCTGCTGCACCGCTTCCTGTCCGTGCACCACCTGGCCGTCAAGGAACTCGCCCGTTACGACGACGAGTTGCTGCGGATGATGCTGCCGTGGCTGCCGTTCGAGACCACCGACGGCAACGTCACCCTGGACGAGTTCACCCGCAGCCACCCGGTGGTGCTGGTGACCCGCACGGTCGAGGAGTTCCGCCAGGTCGCCCCGATCGCCGGCGCCGCCGGCCTCGGCGTGGTCAACGGCGGCTACACCTACGACCGCGACCTGGTGCACCGGCTGCCCGAGATCCGCCCCGGCGTCTCGGTCTCCGACCTCGACCCGGGCACCGTCACCGCGCACCTGGACACCGTCGACCCGGCCGCCGAGCTCGCCGCGAACGCCTTCCTCGCCGTCGCCCGCGAGGTGGTCGGCCGCTTCGACTGCGACGTCGCCCTGCGCAGCTTCCACCCGACCAACGCGCCCGCGCTGCTGCTGGACAACCGGGAGGCCCGGCACGAGCGCAGCCGCGCCCAGCTCGCCGAGGAGGCCGACGGCCTGTGGGCGGACATCCTGGGCTCGCTGCGCGCCGAGGCGCCCCGCGCCCAACTGGTGCTCAACCACCTCAACCCGCTGGTGCGCCGCGCCGCGACGGTCACCAACCGCGAGCTGGCCGTCACCGCCGTCGAGGCGCTGTACGGGCAGGCCGTGCTGATGACCCGCCGCCCGCTCAAGGCCAGTGAGAGCGCCCTGCTCAACCGCTCGTTCATCAGCCTGCTCGACCACGCCATGCTCGGCCACGAGTCGGCCGGCCCGGACCGCACCGACCCGAAGGAGGCCTGATGCTGGACACCCCCGACGCGGTGATGGCCGCGCTGCGCGAGAACGACGCCCGCCCGTACGGCCGCCAGCGGACCGTCGCGGCCGAGGAACTCGTCGACGCCGCCGAGCAGTTCGACGACACCGGGGCGCGCTCGATGGCCCTGCTGGAGCTGATGGAGGCGTACGAGTACGACGGCGAGCGCAGCAAGAGCCCGGTCGTCTTCGCCCGCCTCCTCAAGCTGTGGGACGCCGACCCGGACGGCTTCGGCGAGTGGGCCCGCCAGCAGGTGTTCTGGCGCTTCAAGTGGGTGGCCGGCGCGCTCCTGGGCAACCCGGACGTGCCGCTGCCGGCCCTGCGGCGCTGGCACACCGAACTGCGCGACCGCTACCGGGCGGCCGGCTTCGACCTCCAGCCGTACTACGCCCAGCGCTACCACCTGGCCGCGCAGACCGGCACCGGCCGCCAGGACGCCTACGAGCTGTGGACGGCCCGCCCGCGCTCCGAGCTGAGCGACTGCCACGCCTGCGAGACCCGGGCGCGCGCCGAGCACTTCGCGGACGCGGGCGACGACGCCCGGGCGCTGGAGGTCCTGCAGCCGGTCCTCGACGGCCGGAGCAGCTGCGAGCAGGAGCCCGCCCTCAGCCAGGCCGCGGCCCTGCTCCCGCTGCTGCGCCGGGGCCGTCTGGACGAGGCCCGCTCCAGCCACCTGACCGGCTACCGCGCCGCGCGCGGCAAGGCCTCGATGGCGCACGCCGTCGGCCGCCATGTCGAGTTCTGCGCGCTGTCCGGCAACGAGCCGCGCGGCCTGGAACTGCTCGCCGAGAACCGCGACCTGTTCGCGGTGGCCGGCGAGCCGTCCGGGCTGCTGTCCTTCCTCACCGGCGTCGAGGTGCTGCTCGCCGTCCTGGCCCGGGGCGGCCACGGCGGGCTCGCCGTCAGCGGCCCGCCCGGCACCTCCTGGACGGCGGACACCCTGCTCGCCCACGTGCGCGCCGAGGCCGACGCGCTCGCCGCCCGCTTCGACGCCCGCAACGGCACCGACGCGGTCGGCGCCGACCGGCGCGCCCGGCTGGCCCGCGAGCCGCTGCTGGCCGAGCCGCTGGCCCTCGGCGTGCGCGCCGCCGCCGCGCCCGAGCTGGCCGCCGCCCCGGCGCTCGCGCCCGCACCGCGTCGGGCCGTCGAGCCGGAGCCGGAGGACTTCACCGCCCTGGTGGTCCGGGCCCGCGAGCTGGAGCTCGTCGGGCACCCGGACGCCGACCGGCTCTGGCGGCGGATCGCCGAACGCGCCGCCGCCGACGGCTTCGCCCACCCCGAGGGCACCGCGGTCGGCAGCCCCGGGCGGCTGCGCGCCGAACTCGCCGAGCAGCGGGCCCACCAGGCGCTGGAGCGGGACGAGCACGCCGACGGCCGGGCCGGGCTGCTGGCCGCCGCCGACCTGTTCGAGCAGGCCGGGCTGCCCGGCCAGGCCCTGATGGTCCGGGCCCGCGCGCTGATCGTGGAACTCGGCGAAGTCGAGGGCACGGTGGCCGACTGGCCGGCGCTCGACGAGGTGCTGCGCCGGGCCGAGGAGCTGCGGTCCGCCGGCGCGATGGCCGACGACGACCACCTGATCGTGTGGCAGGTCCGCGCCTACGCCGCCCACCACGACCTGGTCGAGGCGCTGCCCGAGCCGCCCGCCGAGGCCGTCGAGCGCTTCGAGGCGGCGGCCGGCGGCTACCACCGCACCGCCGTGGAGCTGGGCTCCGCCCGCCGCGCCGCCACCTCCCGCCAGTACCTGGCCGACGCGGCCGCCCGGCAGGGCCGGCTGGCCGAGGCCACCACCGAACTGCGCGAGGTGCTCGGCGAGTTGGACGCGGCCGAACTGCCCTGGCACACCCCGCGGGTGCTCGGCCTGCTGGGCCAGGTGCTGCTGCAGGGCGGCGAGTCCGCCGAGGCCGTCGAGGTGTTCCACCGGGCGCTCGCCGAGGCCGCCCGCTGGGGCGACGACTCCTACCCGTACGCGCCCACCTACCTGATGCTCGGCCACGCGGCCATGGGGGCCGGCGACCGCGGCGGCGCGGTCCGGGCGCTCACCGAGGCGGCCGCGCGCTTCGACCGCAAGGGCCGGGAGGCGGCCGAGGACGCCGCCCGGGCCCGCCTCCAGCTGGCCGACGTGCTGCGCGCCGCCGACCGCACGGCCGACGCCGTCGCGGTGCTGGAGTCGGTGCTGCTGGACGCCGCCGCGCCGGAGCTGGACGTGCGGATGCTCGCGCAGGCCCGGCTGGACCTCGCCCGGGGCCTCACCGAACTGGACGAGCACCGGGACGCCGCCGAGGAGTACCTGCGGCTGGCCGACGCCGTCGCCGGCTGGGAGGAGCAGGACACCCACACCATGGTCGCCTGCGAGGCCGCGCTGGCGCTGGCCCGGGCGGACCGCTGGGAGGCCGCGAAGGCCGCCCTCGACCGCGCCCTCGCGGCCCACGCCCAGGCCCCCCAGGTCGACCAACTGGCCGCGACACTGCGCGAGTTCGCCCGGCTGACGATGCACGCCGAGGGCCCGGAGGGGCTGGCGTCGGCGCTGGCCCGGCTGGCCGAGGCGGACGCCGCCGGGGAGCACGCCGGGCAGGCCGGTCAGGAGTACAACCCCTGGTACCTGCGCGGCGGTTCGCACTACGAGCGGGCGCGCTGCCTGGCCATGGCCGAGCGCCACGAGGAGGCGCTGGCCGAGGTCGAGCGGGCGATCGCGGTCTACGAGGGCGGCGACGAGCGGGCCGGGACGTCCCGGGCCGAGGCCGTCCGGCTGGCCGCGCTGATCGAGGGCGCCGACCTCGGCCGTACCGGGGCGGCCGTCGCCCGGCTGACCGCGGGCATCGCCCGCTGCGAGGCCGCCGGCCTCCCGGAGGCGGCGCAGGTGCTGGCCGACCTGCGGGAGCGGTTCGCGGCCGCGAACTGACCGCGGCCGCGAACTGGCCTGCCCGGGGCCCGGGGTGCGCAGATCCCCGGGCCCCGGGCGTCGGCCCGTCAGCCCGTCGGCCCGTCGGCCCGTCGGCCCGTGTCAGCAGGGACCGTCGTCGCCCCAGACGCCCCACTGGCCGCTGGCGCTCGGCACCTCGTTCAGCGTCCACCACTTGGCGTGGTACTTGTGGCCGCCGTACGAGACCTTGCTGCCGCTGGTGTACGTGGTGCTCGCGCTCCACGCCGGGTCGGTGCAGGCCCCGGGGGTGGTCGGGGGAGTCGTCGGCGGCGTGGTGGGCGGGGTGGTCGGCGGCGTGGTGGGGGGCGTCGCCCCGGCGAACTTCACGGTGTACTTGGTGAAGTCCCAGTCGTTCTGCGCCACGCTGGAGCAGGAGCCGGACAGCCCCGGGTCCACCGGGCCCGTGCACTGACGGTCCCGGTTGACCGACCAGTAGGTGTACCGGGCCAGGTTGTGCGCGGTGGCGAAGTCCAGCACGGCCTGGAAGTCCGCCTGCCGGAAGTACTCGGCGGCGTCGGTGCGGCCGTTCATCATCGACACGCCCTCGTGGGCGTAGGCCGTCGCCTCGGACCAGCCAAAGGTGGTCTGGAGGATCTGGTTGAACTTCACCAGCGCGTCGGTCTGCGCGGCGGCGCCGTTGAACCCGCCGTCGAACGGCATGATCGAGTAGTTGTTCGGCGTGAAGCCCTGCGACTTGGCCTCGTTCAGCATCTGTGTGCCGAACCAGCCCGTCCCCGCGTTGGTCCCGGCGGTGGTGATCGAGATGTAGAGGCCGGGGTTGTTCTGCTGGAGGATCCGGGCGGCGCCGATCTCGTTGTGGATCGCCGCGGTGTTCTCGTACTCCGGCTCCTCCAGGTCGAAGTCGATCGCCTTCAACTGGTACTTGGTGATCACCTTCTGGTACCCGGCGGCGGTCGCCTCCGGCGTGCCGCAGACCTGGCCGAGCTTGGTGCCGCCGTACCCGCCGACCGACACCGAGACGTCCCCGCCCTTGCCGCGGATGGTCTGGATGACGCCGGGCATGGTGGTGTCGGTGTCGATCGAGGAGGTGCCGCCCCAGGCCGGCGAACAACTGGTGCCCTGGGCCAGGATGAACGCCAGCTGGAAGGCCTTCTGTCCGGTGGCGTCCATCACCGCCGCGGCGTCCGGCGGGCTGTTGTCCTCGGGCATCAGATAGGGCGCCGAGGCGTACCAGTTGCTGCCGAGGCCGGTCGTGGTGTCGGCGGCGGCGGAGCCGGTGTTCGCGAGCGCGGCGACGCCGCCGGCGACCAGGCCGAGCACCCCGGCCACGGCGGCGGCGACCCGGGGCGGGCGGCGGCGCGGGTTCCGGGGGGCGGGGTGTGGGGGAAGTGCGCGTTCCATCGAGGGCCTTTCCAGGCGGGACGGCAGTGGGGGAGGGGCTGCTCACGCCGGAGGTGGGGGTGGCGCGCAGACCGAACGGGCCTCCGGCAGGGGGTAGTTGCCGAAGGCTGTCACTGGTATAGACCTGTCGAGGAAGGGCGGTCAACCCCGAAATGGTCAAGCCGGGGTCCGGCGCCGGCGGTGGGCCGGGCGCCGGACGGGCTCCCCGTCAGGCGCGCGCCGCCACGCGGACCCCGGCCCCCGCCCCCTGTGCGACCCCCGCCCCCTGCGCGGCGCCCACCGCCGCCAGCAGCCCGCCGACCGCCGGCGACCACGGCCGGCTGGTCGGCCCGGTGAGCGTGAGCGTGCGGTGGACGGCCGGCCGGATCGGGACGAGCACGCAGTCGGCCGGGAGCATGGTCAGCGCCAGCGCGGGCATCACCGAGACCCCGACGCCCGCGTGCACCATGCCGATGAGCGTGTTGAGGTCGCGGATGCGGTGCCGGGGGGTGAAGCGGGTGCCGGCCCGGCGGAAGGCCTCGCGGATGTGGCGTTCGCAGCCGCCCTCGGAGAGCAGGAAGTCGTCGTCCTCCAGGTCGGCGACATGGATGGTCTCCTGCCCGGCGAGGGGGTGGTCGCGGCGCAGCAGCGCGTGCATGGAGTCGGCCCCGAGCGCGACCGCCCCGGGCGGGAGCGGCCCGGCGTCGACCAGGACGGCGGCGTCGACGGTGCCCGCCTCCAGCCAGGTGGCGAGCTCGTCGTCCTCGCCCTCGAAGACCCGGACGGTGACCTGCGGGTAGGCGGCCTTCCAGTCCCGGAGCAGCCCGGGCAGCAGCGCCTGGCAGACGGTGGTCGGCGCGGCGAGCCGTACGGTCCCGACGGGGCCGCCGGAGTGCCGGGTGGCGATGGCGCGCACGGCGGCTGCGGAGGCGACGGCGGTGCGGGCGTGGGGGAGGACCTGCTCGCCCAGGGGAGTGGGCCGGGCCGGGGTGCCGCGCAGCAGGACGGGCGCGCCGAGGGTCCGCTCCAGCGCGGCGACGGCGTGCGAGACGGCGGACTGGCTGATGCCCAGTTCGTCGGCGGCCGCGCCGAACCCACCGGTGTCGGCGACCGCGACCAGTGCCCTCAGCTGGGCCAGGTTGACCTCCGAGGCCATGAGACTTCCTCATCCATCCGGCACTGCCACTTGTTGGACTCATGCTCTGCCACCGGGCCACCCTCTGTCCAGACGGGACCCGAGGCGGGACCCGAGGCGGGACCCGAGGCGGGACCCGAGACTGGACCCTGGGCGGGACCGGGACGGAACCCGACACGGAACCAACGGGACGAAGGTGGAGGTGATCCGGGTGCGGCGCTGGTTGCCGGGCTTCGTGGCGCTGTCGGCGATCTGGGGCGCGAGCTTCGCGCTGATCAAGGTGGCGGTGGAGGCGGGGGTGCCGCCGCTGTGGGTGGCGCTGTGGCGCTGCGCCCTCGGGGCGGTCACGCTGTGGGCGATCCTCGTGCTGCGCCGCGAGCGCGTCCCCCGCGACCGCGCGCTCTGGGGGCACTCCGCCGTGGTCGCGGTGCTCCTCAACACCGTGCCGTTCACGCTGTTCTCGTTCGGCGAGACCCGGGTCAGCTCCGTCCTCGCCGGGGTGATGAACGCGACCACCCCGCTGTTCACCCTGCTGTTCGCCGTCCTCATCGTCGCCGAGGAGCGCCGCCCCGGCGCCCGTCGGCTCTCCGGACTCGCCCTCGGCTTCGTCGGCGTGCTCACCGTGCTCGGGGTCTGGCGCGGCATCGGCTCCGGCGAGGCCGCCGGCGGCCTCGCCTGCCTGGCCGCGGCCTGCTGCTACGGCGCGGGCTTCACCTACCTGCGCCGCTTCCTCTCCGGCCGGCCGGAGTCGGTGGTCACCCTCTCAGCCGTCCAGATCGCCTGCGCCACCGCCGAGCTGGCCGCCGTCGCGCCGTTCGCCGCGGGCGCCCCGCACTGGCCGGGGGCGGGCGCGGCCGGAGCCCTGCTGGTGCTGGGTGCGGTCGGCACCGGCCTCGCGTACCTGCTCAACCTCGGGCTGGTCCGCACGGCCGGCACCGCGGTGGCCTCCGCCGTCACCTACGTCATGCCGCTGTGGTCCACGGCCCTCGGCGCGGCCTTCCTCGCCGAGCCCGTCGGCTGGAACGCCCTGGCCGGCGGCGTCCTGGTGATCGCCGCCGTCGCCCTGACCCGCCCCCGGCCCGCACTCCGCCCGGCCGGCTCCGCCGTCTCCACGCCTGACGCCCCGAGGCCTGGTCAGAGGGTTCGTTAGAGTGACCGGGTGAACGAGGAGGAGCAGCAGCCGACGGCCGTCTGGGCCGCGCTGCGAGCCCACCCGCTGCACTTCCCCGTCACCCCGTGGGTGCCGCGCTGCTGGGCCTACCTGCTCGGCGGCGCGCTGCTCGGCCCGCTGCTGCTGGCTGCCCTGACGGTGCTGCTGGTGCTCGGTCTGGGCCTGTCCGTGGTCGGGGTCGGACTGCCGGTCCTCCTCGCCCTGGCCCTCGCGGGCCTCCCCGCCGCCGCCCTCGAACGCCGACGGCTGCGGCTGGTCGAGCCGGTACCGCTGCCCGACCCGCACCGCCCGCTGCCCGGCGCCGGCCGCCGCGCCCGGCTGCGGACCCGCCTGCGCGAGCGCGCCACCTGGCGCGAACTGGCCCACACCGCGCTCACCGCCACGGCCCTCGCCGCCGCCGCGCTCGGCTTCAGCGCCGCGCTGCTGTTCTCCGGCGCCCTGGTCGCCTCCCCGGTGATCGTCTGGGCGCTGGCTCCCGAAACCGTCATGATCATTCCCGGCAGGGCGGTGTCCGGGCCGCTCGCCGCCCTGCCGTTCAGCGCCGCCGGGCTCGCCGGGCTCCTCCTCTGCGCCTACGCCGGGGCCCTGCTGACCGCCGCCCAGGTGGCCCTCGCCCGCCTCCTGCTCGGGCCCCGCGAGGAGGACACCGGCCGACAGGTCCTCGAACTCACCCGCTCCCGGGCCCGGCTCGCCGACGCCTTCGAAGCCGAACGCCGCCGCATCGAACGCGACCTGCACGACGGCGCCCAACAGCAGCTCGTCGCGCTCAGCATGACCCTCGGCCTCGCCGACCACGCGCTGCGCGACGGCAGCGCCCAGTCCGGCGACCGGGCCACCGCCCTGGTCGCCCGGGCCCGCGGCGAAGCCCGGCAGGCCCTGGAACAACTGCGCGGCCTGGTCCGCGGCATCCACCCCCAGGTGCTCACCGACCACGGCCTCGCCGCCGCCGTCGCCGAGGTCGCGCTGCGCCACCCCATCCCGGTCCGGTCCGACTTCGACCTCCCCGGCCGGCTGCCCGCCCCCGTCGAGACCACCGCCTACTTCACCGTCACCGAAGCGCTCACCAACGCCGCCAAGCACAGCGGCGCCGCCGCGATCACCGTCAGCGGGCGCATCGCCGACGGCCGGCTGGTGCTCCAGGTGACCGACGACGGCCACGGCGGGGCGGACCCGGCCGCCGGGGCCGGACTGCGCGGACTCGCCGACCGGGTGGCACTCCTGAAAGGACGGCTCATGGTGACCAGCCCGACGGGCGGCCCGACCACGCTGCGGCTGGAGGTCCCGTGCTCCGGATCGTGATCGCCGAGGACGCCGTCCTGCTGCGCGCCGGACTCGTCGAACTCCTCACCCTCGGCGGCCACCGGGTGACCGCCGCCGTCGGCGACGCCCGCGCCCTCGCCGCCGCCGTCGACACCGAACGGCCCGACGCCGTCATCACCGACGTCCGGATGCCGCCCGACTTCTCCGACGAGGGCCTGCGCGCCGCCCTCGACCTGCGCGAACACCACCCGGGCCTGCCCGTCCTGGTGCTCTCCCAGTACGTCGCCACCCCGTACGCCACGCGCCTGCTCGCCGCCGCCGGCGCCCAACCCGCCGGCCTCGGCTACCTCCTGAAGGACCGCGTCGGCGACGTCGCCGACTTCCTCGACGCCCTGCGCCGGGTCGCCGCCGGCGAGACCGTCATCGACCCCGACGTGGTCCGCGTCCTGCTGCGCCAGCAGTCCGCCGACCGCCCCCTCACCCGCCTGACCCCCCGCGAACGCGAAGTCCTCGCCCTCATGGCCGAGGGCCTCAACAACCAGGCCATCGCCACCCGGCTCACCATCACCGAGGCCTCGGTGGTCAAACACTGCGGCAACATCTTCATGAAGCTCGACCTCGACCCCACCGAAGGCAACCGCCGCGTCCTCGCCGTCCTGGCCCACCTCCGGGAGGCGTAGGGCGGGTCCGACAACAGGCTCGGGTCCGACAACAGGCGTCGGTGGCTCAGCGCAGACCGAGACAGGGCAGCCAGGCCCGTGAGGCGTCGTGGCCTGCGGTGAGCAGGGCGCACAGCGGGCCGGCCGCGCCCCCGAGCAGGCCCATCCCCTCCGCGCCCAGGGCCTCCACCTCGGGCAGGCGGGCCCTGAGGTGGGCGAGCAGACGGGCCTTCAGCGCGGTCGCGGCGGGCAGGCCGGCGTGGTGGGCGAAGGCGTCGGCCACCGCCAGCACGCCCGAGGCGCCGTGGCACAGGGCCAGCAGGTCGCTCGCGCGGTCGCCGAAGAGGTGGAACCGGTCGTCGTACCGTTCGGCGAGCGTGCTGAAGGCCGCTGCGGCCCAGGTGGCCGCCTCCCGGTCGCCCGTCGCGTCGGCCGCGTCCCACAGCGCCCAGGACACTCCGGGGGTGCCGTAGCACCAGGCCTGGCGGGCGCGCGCTCCGGCGGGCGGCGGGCCGTCGAGCCCGGCGCCGTCCCAGGTGCGGATGGAGCGGGCGTCGTCGAAGGACTGCCGCATCAGCCACCCGGTCGCGCGGCGCAGGGCGGGGGTCAGGTCGGGGTGCGGTCCGAGGTGGCGTACGGCTGCGGTGAGTGCGACGACGACTCCTGCGGCGCCGTGGCCCGTGCCGGTGTTGATCCGTCCGTCGAGCCAGCCCAGGTGCGGGTGGCCGGCGTACTGCCCCGTCCGCAGCCGGGGCAGCTCGTCGGCGTCGCACAGCCGGGCCAGGTGGTCGGCGTACGGGCCGAGTTGGGCCGGTGTCGGGCGGGTGCCCGTGCTCAGGGCGAGCAGGGTGCCGGAGGGGCCGACGATGAGGTCGTAGTCCGGGAAGGCGACCTGTTCGCAGCGCCAGGTGAGGGCCGGCGCGGTGCGGACCAGGTGGTCGCGGAGCCGGTCGGCGACCGGATGCAGCCCCGGGAGCACCCGGGCTCCCAGCCGCAGGCCCGCCAGCGTTCCGGCCAGTCCGCCGTCGTACAGCCCGCAGTGGCCCGGCCCCTGGCCGGCGGTGCGGGCCCACACCGCCACGGCACGGGCCGCGGACCGTTCGGCCTCCGGCCCCCCGGTGGTGTGCAGCAGGGCGGCCAGGACGGGGATGCCCGGATCGGAGGGGTGCTCGGCGACCGCCGGGCTCTCGCGGGGCCGGGCGGACCAGGCGTCGAGGAGCCGGACGGCGAGTCCGGTGACGGCGGTGCCGGTGTCCTCGGCGTTCGCGGTGTGCTGCGGCACGGTGGCTCCTCGGGAACGACGGGTCGGCACTCCGCCCGGCCTGGAGGGGCCGGGCGGAGTGCCGGTGGTGGCGGCCGTCAGGGGCCGCTGTCCGGGTGGCCGTCCGAGGGCGTGCCCTCGGACGGCCTGACGGGAGATCAGCAGAACACGCCGCTACAGAGCAGCACCGTGTCGCAGATCAGGACGGTGCAGACGCCGCTGCAGCCGCCGCTGCTGGCCTCGGGGGTCGGCAGGGTGGTCTCGGTGATGCGCGCGTCCAGGTCGCCGATGAGGGCGTCGAGGTCGGTGAGCGCCGTGATGTCGGGCATGGTTGTCCTCCTTCAGGAGCGGTGATGGGTGGAGACCGCCCCGGTGGCCCGCCCGCGAGGGGCGGGCGCACCGGGGACGTCGGGTTCGCCGCGCAGTGCGGCGGCGGCGGGCTCCGCGAGTTCCTCGGCGCCCTGGTCGAACGGAAGTCTGAGCAGCAGTTGGGCGGCGACGGCGGCACCGCCGTGCACGGGGTCGTGGAGCAGCAGGCCGCCCGGGTCGGGAAGCATCTCCTCGACCAGCAGGTCCGCACCGGGGTGGCGCGCGCAGATCCGCTCCAGCAGGGCGACGGCGGTCAGCGCCGCGAAGTCCACGGGCACCGGTTTCGGCTGGGGTACGGCCCGGACGAACGCGAAGCGCGGCAGTCCGGCGGAGCGCCCGAGGGCGGCGAGGGCGCGCACCTTGGTCAGGTCGCCGTCGCCGGGCCGCCACAGCTGGGCCGGCGGCACGCGCCAGACCGCGGGGCTGATGACCAGGGCGCCGCCGCCGACGGTCACCCGGGGCAGTCGGTCCGTGTCGGGGAACGCCTCGGCCAGGCCGTCCAGGCGGATCAGGCGCGAGCCCGCCGGGTGGCCGGCGGCCAGCAGCAGCCGGACCAGGACGTCGTACGGGGGCAGGGGCGTACGGGTGGCGTGGTGGACGGGCAGCAGCCGGCACCCGTCGGCCTCGGCGATGATCCGCGGGCCGACCCGTCGCAGGGTGATGCGCTCCAGCGGCAGGTAGCGGGCCGTCAGGCCGTCCGCTCCCTGGTACGGCAGGGGATCGGGATCGCCCGTCCACCAGCCGGTGATGACCGGCCGCCGTACGGCGTTGGCGGCGCGTCCGGCCAGCGGCGGCACCAGCAGTTCGACGAAGCGGGCCCCGGACAGCCGCTCGACGGAGGCGAGGAAGGCCCGGTAGCTCCGGAGGTTGTCGTAGCCGCCGTGCAGGGTGTGGAGCGCGTCGGCGAACCGGGCGTCCAGCACGCCCGCCGGTGAGGCGGTCTCCAGTACCGCGACCGGTCCGGGGCCCGGCAGCGGACGCAGCAGGCAGTCCAGGGGCCAGGGTGGCAGCGCGGTCGCGGCCGGGGGCGCCCCGAGGATGTCCAGCAGGTCGTCGTCCAGGTCCACCGGTCCGCTGCCGGCCCGGGCGGACAGGTGGGCCAGCAGCCCGGCGTAGCCGGACCCGGAGGTCTCGGCGGGGTGCCAGCCCGCGTACCGGCGCGGGGGCTGAGGCGGCGGCGGGCAGCTGCCGTCGGGCAGGTGGCGCGCGAGGATCTCGCCGAGCGGGCACGGCCGTTCGGTGAGCTCCGCGAGCTCGGCCGGCAGCCGGTGCGGGTCCGGCCCCGCGAGCCGGTCGGCCTCCCGCAGCCACGCCACGCGGGCGGCGGTGCCGAGGCCCTGCTGCACCTGGCGGGCGGCCGCTCCGGAGACGGCCGAGGCTATGGTGCGGTAGGAGTCGGTGAACCACGGCCGGGAGTCGTCGGCGGGGGCGGCGGAGCCGGTGGTGCGGAGCGCCGACGCGGGGGCGGGGGCGGGTATGGGCGCGGGTGCGGCGGAATTGGCGCTCGGTGCAGGTGTCGGAGGAGGCGCCGGTTGCGGAAGGGTGCCGCGCGCGTGGACGTCCTCGGCGGCGAGCCAGCCCGTGGTGCGGCGGCGCGGGGCCGCGCAGGCCTGGAGCACGCCGAGTCCGAGCAGGTGCGCGAGGAAGCCGCGCAGCACCGTGGGGGCGGAAGCCGCCGCCCCGGCCGCCGCTGCGACGGTCGTCGCCGTGCCCAGCAGAGCCGCTTCGAGGTCGCCCAACGGGCGAGGGCCGCCGGCCAGTTGAGCCAGCACGTGATCCAGGGGGAGGGAGCGCCGCAGGTCGACCTGCCGCAACCGGCCCCGGTCGTGCGGGTCGGTCACCCAGCAGCGCAGGACGCCGGCGCCCGGTGCGGTGCCCGCCGGCTGGGGGAAGTGCAGCGGAGCCAGGGCCAGCACCGTGGCCGGGTCCGCCGCCCGCAGGTCCAGGGCGCCGAGCCGGGCCCGCACCCCGTGGACGTTCTCCACGGCCTGGGCCGCCACCTCGCCGAGGGTCGTGCCCGGCGGGACGAGCCGCAGCAGGGTGCCGTCGGCCCCGCCGCCGTTCCCGTCATCGTTCCCGCCGCCGTTCCCGCCGCCGTTCGCGCCCGTCGGGGTGACCGGCAGCAGGATGACCTGGCCGACCCAGCCGCGCGGGGTGGTCTTCGCCGCGGCCCGACCGAGCGCCCGCCACACGTATGCCGCCCGTTTGCGCAGCCGCTTCCCGCTCCAGGACTCGCCCGCGGCCAGCCGGCCGGCCACGTCTGCGGCCGCTCCGGGCTCCACCTCGTCCAGGAAGGCCCGCATGACGGGCGACGCGCACACCAGGGACCAGCCCAGGGCGCCCACGCGCTCGCGCTCGGCCGCCACCGCGGCCTCCAGCCGCCGCAGGGCGACGGCCGCCGACTCGGCCTCGCCGGACAGCCGTGCGGCGTCCGCGACGAGGCCGCCGGCGGCGGGCAGCCGCCCCAGCAGCCCGCAGTCGGCCGGGCCCGGTGCGGCGCCGGAGTGCAGCCGACGGCGCACGGCCAGCACGGCGCGGCGGTCGGCGGCGGTGAGGGCGGGGTGCGGCACGACCACGATGCCCAGCTGCTCGGCCAGTCGGCGGGCGTGCTCCGCCCGCCGTTCGTCCCGTCGGGCGTGGTCGGCGACCTGTGCGAACAGCTCCGGGTTGCCCGCCGCCGCCCACGCTGCCAAGGGCATGCCGGCCACGCGGAGCAGCGCCGCAGCGCCCAGTTCCCGGTCCTCGTCCACGTCAGGACCTCCCGTCACCGGTGAGCGCGTGGGTCAGCAGGCTCTGCCGGGCCAGGGAGAACCGCCCCCGGTTCCAGTGGAAGACGACGTAGTGGGCGGCGGCGCGGCGCGGGCCGATCACCGCTTCACCGGACTCGAAGTAGCCGGTGCGCCAGCCCTCGGCGGCCCGGCGCACGGCGTCCCCGTGCACCTCGACCGCCGCCCGCCGTTGCGGCGGCAGCGGATCGAGCAGGCTCCGTCCGCCGGCTCGCCAGGCCGCGAGGATGCCCGCGGCGGCGCGCCGGGTGTCCTCGTCGGGCTCGGTGCCCAGCCTGCGGCCGGCGTCGTCCTGGAGCACCTGCCAGACCCCGCGGTGCTCCCAGCCGACGATGCCGAGGCCGTCGAGGAGTTCACCGAGGAGGTACAGGGACAACCGCCAGTCCGCGACCGCCTCCGGTCGGCCCGGTGCCGCGACGGTGTCGTGGTGATCGAGCCAGGCCAGGGAATCCACCGTGAACAGGTCGTGGACGTGCCGCATCGATCGCGGGCCGCCGAAGAGGTAGGTCTCCGGCTCGTACCGCCCGCACAGCGGCGGTTGCGGCTGTCCGTCCACCGCGCGGAAGCGGCGCGTCAGTTCCTCGCGCAGTGCCCCGACATCGGACCGGCCCGCCTCGAACCGGACCCGGAGGCCGGGCGGTTTGTGCATGAAGAAGAAGGAGCGCGCCGCGCCGGCGGAGATCAGGTCGCGGGCCGTGTCTGCGACGGCGCGGTACGTCCGGTGCCAAGTGGCCGGGCCCGGCGCGAGGTTGATCTGCACCCAGCCGTCCTCGGGCCGGTCGTCGCGCAGCGCGGACAGCCCGGCCGTCAGGAACGCGCGGCGCGCGGTCTCGTACTCGGGGCCCGCGGAATCGACCGGTACCGTTCCCCACGGAATGTCGCGAGCGTCCCGGAGGCAGTCGGCCAGCAATCGTTCGACCTCCACCATGGTGCCCACCTCCTCGTGATTCCGGCTCTACTCCTGGGGTTTCCACCATTCGGTCGGATTGAAAAACGGAAGGCAAATATTCATATGATGAAAAAGGGTGCGCCCGCTGCGCGTACGGGACTTCGCGCGCTGAAGGCGCATCCTGCGGGCGGATTCTGAAGCCTTCGCCCCCCCCTGACTCGATGATCGCCCGCATGTTGGTGAGTGGGTGTCACTTCTGCTCGAACTCCCATTGAAAAAAACGGCGTTGGCGGGTCCGAAAGTGTCAGGGGAGCTCGGCGGGAGCGCCGGTGACGGACCGGGTGGGGTCGAGCAGGTGGGCGAGGCGGTGGGCGGAGGCGGTCCAGGACCAGTGGGTGGCGGCCCAGTCGCGGCCGGCGGCGCCCATCCGGGCGCGGTCCGCCGGCGGGGCGAGGAGGAGGCGGGTGAGGGCGGCGGCCACGTCGGCCGGGTCGCGCCCGTCGACGACGGTGCCGGTGACGCCGTCGAGGACGGTGTCGGGGGCGCCGCCGGAGCGGCCGGCGACGACGGGCAGGGCGGCGGCGGCCGCTTCCAGGTAGACGATGCCGAGGCCTTCGGCTTCGAGGCCGGCCCGGCGGGTGCGGCACGGCATGGCGAAGACGTCGGCCTCGGCGTAGTGGGCGGCGGTGGCCGCGTGGTCGAGACCGCCGGCGAATTCGACGCTGCCGGGCTCGGTGCACCGGTGGGCGAGCGCGCGCAGACGGTCCTCGTACGGGCCCTGGCCGACGAGGACGAGGACGGCGCCGGGGACGGCCCGGCGGATCGCCGGCAGGGCCCGGATCAGGACGTCCTGCCCCTTGCGCGGGACGAGCCGGGCGACGCAGAGGATCACCGGCCCGGTGCGGGCCCGCCGGGCGCCCTCGGCACCGGGCCGGAAGCGGTCCGGGTCCACGCCGGGGACGAGGCGCGCCAGCCGGGCGTCCGGGCCGAGGGCGGGGGCGATCCGGGCGCGGGTGTACTCGCCGAGGTAGGTGACGACGTCGACGCTGCGGCCTATCCGGCGCAGCAGGCGGCGGGCGCCGGGGGTGCGGGCCCACCAGATCTCGTGGCCGTGGGTGGTGGCGACGGTGCGGCGGATGCCGTCGGCCTGGCGGAGCAGGCCTGGGGTCATCGCGGCGAGCGGGGCGGCGGCGCCGAACCAGACCCGGTCGCAGCCGTGGGCACGGGCGATCTCGGCGGCGCGGCGGGTGGCCCGGGCGGTGGGCAGCAGGGTGCGGGCCCGGTCGCGGATCACCGGGAAGGGGAGAGCGGCGTCGTGCCGATCGGCGCCCGGTTCGGCGGAGGTGTAGACCACGACGTCGGAGTGGGGCAGCCGGGTGGCCAGGGCGTGGACGAAGGTTTCGATGCCGCCTTGGCGGGGCGGGAAGTCGTTCGTGACGATGAGTGTGCTGCCCATGGGCGGGTGGGACCTCGGTTCGGTGTCGGAGAAGCGGCCGGGGAAGGGATCGGAGGAGGCGTCGGGGAGGGGCTCGGAGCGGGGGAGACGGGGAGGGCCGGCGGGAGGACCCGGGCGAGCAGGACGAGGAGGACCGGCAGCGCGAGGTAGCCGAACCGCCCGGCGGGGGCGAGCAGGAAGGCCAGGGCGAGCCCGAGGGCGAGCCGGTCGGCGGCGTCCGCCGCGTGCCGGGGCGGGTGGGTGAGCAGGGAGGCCGCGAGGGCGGCTGCGGCGAGCAGCAGCAGGCCGACGGCCGCGTACCAGCCGGGCGGGCCGAGGTCGGCGAGCAGCCGTCCGGGCAGCGGGCTGGCGGCGGGGGTGGGCAGGTCGCCGCGGCCGGTGGGGAAGGCGAACACCTGGTGGAGCATCGGCCCGGGCGAGCGCAGGGCGCCGGGCAGGACGAGCAGGGCCGTGCCGCCCACCGCGACGGCGGCGGCGCGCAGGGCGGGGCGCCGTCCGGCGGTGGCGGCGAGCAGCGCGGTGACCACGGCGACGGCCGGCCAGGCCGTCCACTTGAGCGAGCAGGCGGCGGCGAGGGCCAGTCCGGCGGGGGCGGGGCGCCGTCGGGCGGCGAGGGTGAGGGCGAGCCAGCAGAGGCCGGTCATCGGCAGGTCGACGCCGCTGACGCAGAGCGGCAGCGCGACGACGGGCGAGGCGGTCAGTGCGGCGAGGGCGGTCCGCCGCCCGGCGGGCGCGGAGCGCAGCAGGCAGGCGAGGAACGCGGCCGCGCACCAGAGCCGTGCGTCGCCCGCCACCCGGGCGAGCGGCAGACCGCCGAGTGACAGGCCGTCGAGTGACAGGCCGCCGAGCGGCAGTCCGTCGAGCAGGGCCCGGGGGAGTCCGAGGATCGCCATTCCGGGCAGGTACGGGGTGTACTCGGCCACCGTCCGGGGCTCGGCGAGGTACGGCGTTCCGGTGTGCAGCAGCAGGGCCCCGGAGCGTTCGATCACCCCGACCTCGCTCTGCCCCCGGCTGGTCAGCACGAGGGCGAGCAGCGGCACGGCGACGGCCCCGGTGAGTGCGAGGGCGATGGACAGCGGCCGGCCCCGGCGCGTCGGCAGGAGGGCGGCGAGCGCCGCCAGCAGGTAGCCGACGGCGGCGCAGGTGCCCCAGGTGCGGTGCGGGCCGAGGTCGGAGAGCAGTGGGAAGGCCCCGGCCCATCCGGCCGCGAGGAGCCATCCGCCGCACCACGCGGCGGCGTGTCGCCGGTCTGGGGAGTCGTGCCGATTCATCACCCGTTCATTGCATCGTCGCAGGTCAGCCTGGTCATCACGGTCAGGTCGAGTCCTCTGGTCGGGTTTCCCCTACCATCCGTCGGGGCCGTCGCCCGGCGACCTTCGTATCCGATCTGACGTTCGGTGTTCGTCGGATTACGGAAAGTGCCCGCGCTCCCGCTATCGTGTCGGCGTGGTGAGGTCGTGGGATGCGGCAGTGGAGCGGGCGCAGGACCGGCTGGCGGCGGGGCCGCGGCTGCGGGCGGTCGCCGAGGGGGACGAACGGCGGTTCGCCCTCTGGGACTTGGCGTCCCTGGTGGAAGGTGAGCTGGGGGAGCTGGTGGCCCCGGACGAGCTGACGCCGGAGGCCGAGCGCCGGTGGCGCGAGCGGCTGGGGGAGAGCGGCCGGGAGTGGCCCGGCGGCGAGCTGTACCGGCGCCGCTACTGGGTGCTGGACGAGGACGGAGCCGCGGCCGGCACGGTGGCGGTGGACAACTGGACCAAGGGACCCGGCCAACTCGCCGTCTCCTCCCTCTACTTGATCCCGGAGGCGCGTGGCCGGGGGCTGGCCGCCGGGGCGCTGGACGAGGTGTACGCGGCGTCCGCCGCGGAGGGCCTGCCCGGCTTCCGGCTGGAGGCGCACTGGGCCTGGCAGCACACCGTCCGCTACTACCTGCGCCGCGGCCTCTGGGTGGTCGGCTGGAAGCGTTCGCTGGCCCTGGCCCGGATGCCGCAGCTCCCGCCGTACCGGGTGTGCGAGGAGGGCGGCTGGCTGCACCTGCTGGTCGCGGACCGGGGGTGGGGCTGGGTGCCGATGCTCGCTGCCGGCTGCGAGGGTCGCTGGCTGCGGCTGGACGAGACGCCCGACTACCGGGCGGCCGACGGCTGGGTGCACGAGTACGCGCGTTCGACGCTGGCGCTGCACCTGGCGCTCGCGGGCCGGCCGCTGGTGCGCGGCCCGCAGTGGTGGGCGGAGGCGTGGCGGTGGTCGGACGCCGGGGAGCCGGAGGGGCTGGCCTACAAGATCGAGCACTTCGAGCAGCTGGCCCTGGCGGCGGGCCGCCAGGTGGTCAGTCCGTATCGCCCGGCGGTGGCGGCGTCTGAAACCCCGACCCCGCCCCCGGCACCGGCGCTGAGAGCGGAGGCCCCGGTGGCGGCGGCGCCGGGGCTGGCAGACTCGGGGGATGGCTGAGATCGAGATCGACGGCGCGCCGGCCGACCCGGCGCGGCTGGCCGCACTGGGGCTGCTGAACTACGGGCACTTCACCACCCTGCGCGCCGAGGCGGGCCGGGTCCGGGGCCTGGCGCTGCACCTGGACCGGTTGGTCCGGGACTGCCGGGTGCTGTTCGCCGCCGAGTTGGACCGGGAGGCGGTGCGGGAGCGGATCCGCGCGGTGCTGCCCGCCGACGGCGCGCCGGTGATCGTCCGGGTGACGGTGTACGACCCGGAGCTCGGCCTGGAACGCCCCGGTGCCCCGGCGATGCCCCGGCTGCTGCCGACCACCCGCCCGGCGGCGGCAGCGGCGCCGGGCCCGCTGCGGGTGCGCACGGTCGGGTACCGGCGGGAGCTGCCGGAGGTGAAGCACGTCGGCCTGTTCGGCCTGGTCCACCACCGCAGGCGGGCCCAACTCGACGGCTACGACGACGTCCTGCTGGTGGATCCGGACGGCGGCGGGGTGGTCGAGGGCGCCACCTGGAACGTCGGCTTCCTCGACGGCCGCCGACTGGTCTGGCCGGACGGCCCGAGCCTGCCCGGGGTGACCGCCGCGCTGCTGGCCGGCGCGTACGGCGGGCCGCAGTCGCGCGAGCGGGTGGACGCGTCCGGGCTGGGCCGCTTCACGGCGGCGTTCGCGGCGAACGCGGGCGTCGGCGTCCGGCCGCTGGCAGCAGTCGACGGTACGGCCTTCGACCCGGCGCACCCCGTGCTCGCCGAACTCGCCACCGCCTACGGGGAGATCACCGCCGACCCGGTGTGAGCCCGCCCGGCGCGGGCCCGCAGGCCCCCGGAGGGGGGTGGGGATATCCCCACCCCCGGTCCGCCAGCGGCCTCCATGGTCCGCCGGCCTGGCCTTTTCTAGCGTGGAACCCGTCGACGACCACCGACGATCCCCGAGGGAAGGCCCACCCATGGCACGCCGCCACGACCGCCCATCGACCGAGCCGTACGCCGCCGGACCGTACGCCGCCGGCCCGTACGCGACGGGGGCGTACGGCGGCGGCCCGTACCCCGAGCAGGGCGCCCGTCCGGCGATCGAGCTGCGCGGGGTGCGCCGCACCTACGGCCGCGGCGGCGAGACCGTGCACGCGCTGCGCGGGATCGACCTGGCGCTGGCCCGGGGCAGCTTCACCGCCGTGATGGGCCCGTCCGGCTCCGGCAAGTCGACCTTCCTGCAGTGCGCGGCGGGCCTGGACAAGCCCGACCAGGGGGAGATCCGCCTCGGCGGCGAGGACATCACCCGGCTGAGCGAGGACCGGCTCACCAAGCTGCGCCGCAGCCGGATCGGCTTCGTCTTCCAGTCCTTCAACCTGCTGCCCTCGCTGACGGTGGAGCAGAACGTGCTGCTCCCGCAGCGGCTGGCCGGCGAGCGCCAGGACCGCGCCCGGGCCCGGGAGCTGCTGGCCCAGGTCGGCCTCGGTGAGCACGCCAAGCGGCGGCCCGGCCAGCTCTCCGGCGGCCAGCAGCAGCGGGTGGCGATCGCCCGCGCGCTGATCACCGACCCGGACGTGGTGTTCGCCGACGAGCCGACCGGCGCGCTGGACACCCGCACCGCGCACGAGGTGCTGGGCCTGCTGCGGCGCGCCGTGGACGACCTGGGCGCGACGGTGGTCATGGTGACCCACGACCCGGTGGCGGCCTCGTTCGCCGACCGGGCGCTGTTCCTGGCCGGCGGCGCGCTCGTCGACGAGCTGCACCACCCGCAGGCGCAGGCCGTCGCCGACCGGATGGTCTCGCTCACCGCCCGCCCGGTGGGGGTCGCGGCGTGAACGGGCGGCGTGGACCGATCGACGAGTGGAACGGGGCAGGGGCATGAGCAACGGACTGGCGCGCGCCTCGGTGCGCTTTCGACCCGCCTCCTTCGTGGGCACCCTGGTCGCCCTGCTGCTGGGCGCCGCCGTGGTGGTGGCCTGCGGTGTGCTGCTGCAGACCGGTGTGACCGCGAGCGTCGCACCGCAGCGGTACGCGGGCGCCCCGGTGGTGGTCGCGGCCGACCCGGTGGTGCGGATCACCGCCAAGGTCGGCCGCGACACCGAGACCAGGGAGCAGACCACCCCCGAGCGGGCCCGGACGGACGCCGCCCTGGTGGGCCGGATCGCCGCACTGCCCGGGGTCGCCGCCGCCCGCCCGGACAGCGCCTTCCCGCTGCCGGCCGGCACCGGCACCCCCGCCCTGACCGGCCGGGGCTTCGCCGCGCTCGGCATCGCCGGCCCGGCCGACCAGCTGGTCGAGGGCCGTGCGCCCGGCGCCGACGAGGTGGTGCTGGACGCCGACACGGCGCGCGCCGCCCACCTCGCGCCCGGCGCGAAGCTCACCCTCACCGCCCCCGGCGGCACCGGCGACTACCGGATCTCCGGCCTGGCCGCCGCCCAACCGGCCGGCCCCACCGCCTGGTTCGCCGACGCCACCGCCGACCGCCTCTCCGGCCACCCCGGCCGGATCGACGCGATCGCCGTCCAGCCGCGCGAGGGCGTGGACCGCGCCGCGCTGGTCGCGCAGGTCCGCCAGGCCCTCGACGCCCAGGCCCTCGGTGCCAAGGCCGCGGACACCCGGGCCGCGGACGCCAAGGCCGCCGGCACCCCGGCCCTCGGCCTTGAGACCAAGGCCGAGAGCGGCGGCGCCAAGGTCTTCACCGGCGACGGCCGCGGCACCGTCGAACAGCCCGCCATCGGCGAGGCCCGCACCCTGCTGATAGGGCTCGGCGGCAGCTTCGGCGGCTACGCCACCATGACCGCGATCTTCGTCGTGATGAGCACCGTCGCCCTGGCCACCGGCCAGCGCGCCCGCGAGTTCGCCCTGCTGCGCGCCATCGGCGCCACCCCGCGGCAGATCCGCCGCACCATCGCCACCGAGGCGATGCTGGTCGCGCCGGTCGCCGGGGCGCTCGGCATCCTGCCCGGACTGGCCCTGGCCCGCTGGTGGTTCGGCGAACTGACCTCGCGCGGCGCCGTGCCGCAGGGCGTGCGGCTGGACGTCGGCCCGCTGCCGATGCTCGCCGCCGTCCTCATCTGCACCCTCGCCGCGCTGACCGCCGGCTTCCTGGCCGCCCGCCGCCCCGCCAAACTGCGCCCCGGTCAGGCGCTCGGCGCGGCCGCCGTCGAACCGGGCCACCCCGGCAAGGTCCGGACCGTCATCGGGCTGCTCTTCGCCGCCGGCGGCGTGGTGGCCGCCGCCTTCGCGGCCGCCCTGGACGGCATCAACGCCGCCAACACCGCGCTCGGCGTGGTCATGTGCTTCATGCTGGCCGTCGCGCTGCTCGGCCCCTGGGTGGCGCGGGTCGCCGCCACGGTGTTCGGCGCCCCGCTGCGGGCCGGCGGCGCCCCCGGCTCGCTGGCCGCCGACAACACCCGCGCCAACGCCCGCCGGCTGGCCTCCGCGATCACCCCGATCGTGCTGGTCACCGCCTTCTGCGGCACCCTGTTGTTCCTCCAGAGCACCATCAGCCACACCACCGGCGCGAACGTGCGGGACGGCATCGTCGCCGACCACGTGATCGGCTCCACCGGCCCCGGCCTGCCCGCGGGCACCGCCGGGCGGGCCGCCAAGGTGCCCGGTGTGGACGCCGCGGTCGGCGTGCTGCGCACCGCCGCCGTGTACACCCACGACATGCAGCTCGGCTCCGCCACCGCGCTCGGCGTCGACGGCGACCCGGCCCGGCTGTCCCGGGTGCTCGACCTGGGCGTACGCAGCGGTTCGCTCGCCGACCTGGGCCGCGCCGCCGACACCGTCGCCCTGGACGCCACGCTGGCCGACGCCCTGGACGTCAAGGTCGGCGACCGGGTGCCGCTGCGGCTCGGCGACGGCACCCCGGTGCAGCCCGCCGTGGTCGCCGTCTACGACCGCGGGCTCGGCTTCGGTCAGGTGCTGCTGCCCCGGGCGGTCGTCGCCGGGCACGTCACCGCCGGGTACGACAGCCAGGTGCTGGTCGCCGACGCGCCGGGCGCCGACCGCGCGGCGGTGGCGGCCGCGCTGGCGGGCCTCGCGGGCCCCGGCGGGGCGACCGTGACCGACCGGGCCGGATTCGTCGCCCAGTCCGACAAGATGATGGAGCTGAACGCCTGGGCCAACACCGTGATGGCCGGCGTGCTCGGCGGGTTCGCCGCCGTCACCGCCGTCAACACCCTGGTGATGACCGTCCTCGACCGGCGCCGCGAGGTCGCCCTGCTCCGGCTGGCCGGCACCACCCGGCGCCAGGTGCGCGGCATGATGCGCTGGGAGGCGCTGCTGGTCGCCGCGACCGGCCTGGTGATCGGCGGGGGGATCGCCTGGGTCGCCCTCGTCCCGATCGCCCGGGGCGTCGCCAACTCCTCCCCGTACATCCCGCCGGCGCTCGCCCTGCCGCTGGCCGCCGGAGCCGTCCTGCTCTGCCTCGGCGCGACCGGGTTGCCCGCCCGGGCCCTGCTGCGCACCCGCCCGGTGGCACTGGGCGCCGCCCGGCAGTAGCGGAGGCCCGCGCATGCTCGAAGGGCCCCGTCCGGTACCGCCGGACGGGGCCCTTCGAGCATGCGCGGCACCTGCTCGAGGATCGCTGGACGGGCACACCAGAGCCTCGCTCGTACGGGTGACAAAAGCCGGGCCGAGTAGGCGCAATGGGGTAGCCGGGAAACTCCAAACCCCTTTATTGGAGCTGATCGTGATGTCGGATCAGCTACGCTCTCGCCCGCCCCGCCCGTCCCGCCCGACCCGCCGAAGCAGAGAGTAGCCCGACATGAGCAGTCCTCCCGCGGCCGCCGCGCCCCGCTGGCCGCTGATCCTGCTGCGCACCACCGCGACCACCCTGGCGGTCCTGGCCCTGCTCCAGGTCATGCTGGCCGGCAGCTTCCTCAACGGCACCTACGAGTCCCTCAAGGACCACGAGGGCAACGCGATGACGCTGGCCACCGTGGTCCTCTGCCAACTGGTGGTGGCCGCGCTGGTGCGCCGGCCCGGCCGCGGCCCGCTCTGGCCGCTGTGGACCACCGCCGTGCTGACCGTCGCCGTCGTCGGCCAGATGGCGGCCGGCTACGCGCGGTCGATCAGCGTGCACGTCACCCTCGGGGTGCTGCTGGTCAGCGGGGTCCTGTTCGGGCTGGTCGGCGCCTGGCGGCTGCCGCTGCCCGCCCGCGCGGACCACCTGCCCGAGCCGGACGGCAGCGGACGCCTGCCGCGCCCCGGCGGGCCGCTGGAGGTGTCCAAGTGAACCGTCGCCGGTTCCTGGGCGTCGGCGCCTCCGTCCTCGGCGCGGGCGCGCTGGCCGCCGTCGCCGGCCCCGCCGCCGCCCGGCTGTTCGCCGAGGGCCACCCCGGCCGGCTGCTCAGCAGCGGCCTCGACCTGCCCGAGCCGTTCCAGGTCCCGCTGCCGGTGCCCACGGTGCTCCAGCCGGTGCGCACCGACGCGACGGCCGACTACTACGAGATCACCCAACGGGTCGCCGAGCTGGAGATCCTGCCCGGCGTCAGGACCGAGGCCTGGACGTACGGCGGCACCTTCCCCGGGCCGACGGTGGTCACCCGGTCCGGCCGGGCGGCGGTGGTCAAGCACCGCAACGAGCTGCCGGTGCCGTCCGTGGTCCACCTGCACGGCGGCCACACCCCGGCCGACAGCGACGGCTACCCCGTCGACCTGCTGCTGCCGGTCGGCTCCTCCGGCGCGGGCCGGGGGGCGCCGGGCATGCCGGGGATGTCCGACATGCCCGGCATGCAGGGGATGGGCCACGAGGCGGGGCGCACCGCGGAGGGCGAGCGCACCCACACCTACCCGGGCAAGCAGCGCGCCGCCACCCTCTGGTACCACGACCACCGGATGGGCTTCACCGGCCCCGGCGTCTGGCGCGGCCTGGCCGGCTTCCACCTCGTCCACGACGACGAGGAGAGCGCCCTGCCGCTGCCGCGCGGCGACCGCGACCTCCCGCTGATGCTCGCCGACCGCTCCTTCGCCGGGGACGGCTCCTTCCGCTACCCCGCCCTGGACGAGGACCTCGCCTCGCCCGGCGTCACCGACGACTACATGAACGGCGTCCTCGGCGACGTCATCCTCGTCAACGGCGCCCCCTGGCCCCGCCTCGACGTCGACCGCGCCCGCTACCGGCTGCGCCTGCTCAACGCCTCCAACGCCCGCCCCTACCGGCTCCGGCTCGACCCGCAGCCCTCCGGCGGCGACGCCCTCGTCCAGATCGGCTCCGACGGCGGCCTGCTCGCCGCCCCGGTTGCCCACGACGTGCTGGAGATCGCCCCGGCCGAGCGCTTCGACATCGTCGTCGACTTCTCCCGCTACGCCCCGGGCACCTCGGTGCGGCTGCTCAACCTCTTCGGCAGCGGGCGCACGGCGGAGGTGATGCGCTTCGACGTCTCCGGCAAGAAGGTCAGCGACGACTCGACCGTGCCCGACAAGCTGTCCACGATCGAGGAACTGGACGCCTCCGCCGTCGACGTCACCCGCAAGTTCATCTTCCGGCGCAGCGGCAGCTACGGCTGGACCATCAACGGCGACCTGTACCGGCCCGGCCACGACCTCGCCCGGCCCGCCCTCGGCAGCACCGAGCGGTGGCGCTTCACCTCCGACCTGCACCACCCCGTCCACGTCCACCTCAACCAGTTCCAGGTGCTCAGCCGCAACGGTCGCGACCCGGGCCCGTACGACGGCGGCTGGAAGGACACCGTCGACCTGCGTCCGGCCGAGGCGGTCGAGGTCCTGGTGCGCTTCACCGACTACCGGGGGACGTACATGATGCACTGCCACAACCTGGAGCACGAGGACATGGCGATGATGGCGGACTTCACCGTGCAGTGAGCGGGGGCCTGGGGGTTTCATTCGGTCGGCTTCATCCGGTCGGCCGAGTGTCGGAGGGCGCGCGGTGCGCGCTCCGGCACTCGTGGCCTAGCGTCGCGGGGAGACGTACCCCGCCCGCCGCCCGCCGTTTCGTCCTCCCGCCGACCCGCTGTCCCGCTGTCCCGCCGACCGAGGAGCCGCCGCGCATGACCACCCCCGCCGAACGCCGCCGGCACGGCCGGGCCGCCCGCGACCGTGTCTCCCGCTCCGCCCACGGGCGGTGGATCCCCGCCGCCGACCGGCCCGACCCGGTCGAGGTACTGGTGCGCCAGGGCGAGGACCGGGTCGCCCGGCTGCTGCCGATCCGCTACGGGCGGATGGCCGACACCCCCTTCGCCTACCTGCGCGGCGCCGCCGCCGTCATGGCCGCCGACCTCGGCGCCGTCCCCGACACCGGCCTCACCGTCCAACTGTGCGGCGACGCCCACCTGGTGAACTTCGGTCTGTTCGCCTCGCCGGAACGCGCCCTGCTCTTCGACGTCAACGACTTCGACGAGACCCACCCCGGCCCCTTCGAGTGGGACGTCAAACGGCTGGCCGCCAGCATCGCCGTCGCCGCCCGCGACCACGGACAGGACGAGGACCGCGCCCACCGCGCCGCCCGCACCGCCGTCCAGGGCTACGCCACCGCCATGCGCCGCCTCGCCGGGCTCGGCGAACTCGACGTCTGGTACTCCCGGATCGACGCGGGCGACCTGCTGGCGCCGCTCCGCAAACCCCGGCAGCGCAAGCAGGCCGAGGCCGACCTCGCCCAGGCCCGCCGCCGCACCAGCCTGCACGCCTTCGGCAAGCTCACCGAGGAACGCGACGGGCAGCGGCGCATCATCAGCGCGCCACCGCTCATCGAACCGCTGAAGAAGAACGAACTGCTCGACATCGGCAAGGTGTTCAGCGACTACCGGGCCACCCTCGCCGAGGACCGTCGCGTCCTCCTCGACCGCTACCGCTTCGTCGACGCGGCGATGAAGGTCGTCGGTGTCGGCAGCGTCGGCACCCGCTGCTACATCGTCCTGCTGGAGGGCCGGGACACCCGGGACCCGCTGTTCCTCCAGCTCAAGGAGGCCGGACGGTCCGTCCTGGAGGACCACCTGCCGCCCACCCGGGTCGACGCCGAGGTCTCCGTCCACCACGGCGGGCGCCGCGTCGTCACCGGCCAGCACCTCATGCAGGCCGCCAGCGACATCTTCCTCGGCTGGACCACCGGCCCCGCCGGGCGCCACTTCTACGGCCGCCAACTGCGCGACATGAAGGGCTCGGTCGAGGTCGCCGACCTCACCCCGTCCGGCCTGCGCGCCTACGCCGACCTGTGCGGCCGCACCCTCGCCCGCGCCCACGCGCGCACCGGCGACCGCCTCGCCATCGCCGGCTACCTGGGCGGCGCGGACGCCTTCGCCGAGGCGATCGCCGACTTCTCCGTCCGGTACGCCGACCAGACGGCGCTCGACCACGCCGAACTGCTCGCCGCGATCGACGCCGGCCGGATCGTCGCGACCCCGGGCGTCTGAGCACGGCGCGCCTCCCGGCGGGTGCGCTCCGGGCCGGGGGTACGGGGGTGCGGGGTGGCGGGTGGGGGGTGCGGAAAACGGGTTGCCCCGGCAGGCGCGGTCGGCGTTGGCTGGCCCGCATGACCGAACTGCGCACCGACCGCCTTCTCCTGCGCCCCTGGCGGGACACCGACCTCGCACCCTGGGCCGCGATGAACGCCGACCCCGAAGTCCGCGAGCACCTCGGGGACGTCCTCACCCGCGAGCAGTGCGACGCCTCGGTGGCGCGCTTCGAGGCCGAGAGCGCGGCGCGCGGATACGGCTGGCTGGCCGTCGAGGTGCGCGCCACCGGCGAGTTCGTCGGCCTGGCCGGCCTCGACGAGGTCGACGAGGGCCTGCCCTTCACCGGCGTCGAGATCGGCTGGCGCCTCGCCCGCGCCGCCTGGGGCCACGGCTACGCCACCGAGGCGGCCCGCACCGTCCTCGCCCACGGCTTCGACACCCTCGGCCTCCCCGAGATCCTCGCCGTCACCACCGCGACCAACCACCGCTCGCAGGCCGTCATGCGCCGCCTCGGCATGACGTCCGACCCCGCCGACGACTTCGATGACCCGACCGCCCCCGAGGGCCCGCTGCGTCCCAACGTGCTGTTCCGCCTCCGCCGCGAGCAGCGGGCGGGCTGAACGGCGGGCTGACGGCGGGCCGACCGCGGGCCGAGAACGGGCCGACGGCGGGCGCGTCCCGGGGCTCGGCGCCGTTGTCAGTGGCGTGTGGTTGGGTGATCCACATGCTGGCGATCGGGGTGCAGGAGAACGACGGGACGCGCCACCTCCGGGTGGAGGCGGCCGAGTTGGCGCGGCTGGTGCGGCGGATCGGCGCGAAGGGCGACCGCTTCCTGGTCGCCCAGCGGATACCGGACCTGCCGGACGTCTTCATCCAGGTGTGGCACGCCGAAGGCGGCGAGTACACGCTCGAACACCGCGACGGCTCCGCCGCCCGGCACTTCGAGGTGCGCACCGACGGTCCCGAGGCGGTCATCGCCGCGATGACGGGCTGGGCGCAGCACGAGCCGGGCTGGGGCGACGGCCTGGACTGGCAGCCGCTCGACCTGGGCCCGCAGCCGGAGCCCGCCCCGCCGCTCGACGTGCCCGCCGACGACCTGCGGCAGTTGCACGACCGGCTGCGCCTCACCCTGGCCGGCGGCTACACCACCCGCGCCGAGCTCGCCGAACTCGCCGAGGACCACCTGGTCTCCGGCGACCACCGCCCGCTCTCCCGCGACCAGGCCGAGCAACTGGCCGACCGGCTCTGGCTGGAGCGCGTCGGCGAGCAGACCGGCTGGATCGGCGAGACCGACCCGGAACGCCTCACCCGGGCCTTCGCCGCCCTGGAGGAGGCCGGCATCACCGCCCGGGAGCACTTCAGCTGCTGCGGTTCCTGCGGCGACGCCGAGATCGCCGCCGCTGGGGCACCGGACGCCCGCGGCTACGTCTACTTCCACACCCAGGCCACCGACTCCGCCGCCGCCGGCCACGGCCTCACCCTCCGCTACGGCGGCTTCGACGCCTCCCCGCTGACCACCACCGCCATCGGCCACGAGGTGGCCGCCGCGCTCACCGACGCCGGCCTGCCCGCCCGTTGGAACGCCGACCCCTCCCGCGCGATGGAGATCCGCCCGCTGCTCTGGCGCCGCCGCCTGGCCGGGTGAGGCCCGTGGCTCCGGCGGGGAGGCGGGTGGGTCACGGCACCAGGAGGTGGAGGGCGCCGGGCGCGGCGCTCACGTCGACGGGGAGGGCCGCGATGAACTCGCCGTCGGCGTAGGCGGTGATGGCGGGGGAGTCGATCCGCAGGGATGCGGTGCGGTGGGTGGTGACTTCGGGGTGGGCGGTGTGGGTGCCCTTGAAGAGGGTGGGGAAGAAGCGGGCGATGCGCAGACGGGGCATGGCGGCGACGAGGGTGAGGTCGAGGAGCCCGTCGTCGGGGAGGGCGTCGGGGCAGATGAGCATGCCGCCGCCGTAGCTGCGGGTGTTGCCGACGGCGGCCAGGGTGAGGTCGCGTTCGATGACGGTGCCGTCGGCGAGGGTGATGCGGAAGGGCAGCGGGCGCAGGTTGGCGAACTCCGCGAGGATGGCCAGGTTGTAGCGCATCCGGCCGCGGGGCCAGCGCAGGCGGTTGGCGCGGTCGCTGACCAGCGAGTCGAAGCCGGTGGCGAGGACGGAGCCGTACCAGCGGGTGGTGCCGTCGGCGGCGGTGACCAGGCCGAGGTCGACGGTTCTGGTGCGTCCGGCGGCGACGACGTCGGCGGCGGCTTCGGGGGTGGCGAGCGGGAGGCCGTACGCGCGGGCGTGGTCGTTGCCGGTGCCGGCGGGTATCACGCCGAGCGGGACGGCGGTGCCGGCGACGGCCTGGAGCGCGAGGTTGACCATGCCGTCGCCGCCGACGGCCACGACGGCGTCGACGCCGTCCGCCACGGCCCGGCGGGCGAGGCGGACGGCGTCCTCGGGGTCGCGGCCGGCGTGCCGGTCGACGTGGAGGCCGAGGGCGTGCAGACGGGCGACGGCCCGGTGGGCGGCGGGGGCGGGGGGGGCGGCGCCCGCCCCCCGGGGGGGGTGGGGGGGGCCGCGGCGGATGGGTCGCGGGCCCCCGGTCCCGGGCTCAGCTTGCCGGGGGTGTGGCTGGCCGCCGGGGCGCGGCGGGGGGCGGGGGGGGCGGGGCGGGGGGGCGGGCGCCGGGGGGGGGGGGGGGGGCCCCGGGGGGCCCGGCCGGGGGGGGGGGGGGGGGGGGGGGGCCCGCCCCCCGCCGCCGGGTTGCTGAGGACGGCCACTCGCCTGATGGCTCGCGGACCGCCGGTCACGGGATCAGCTTGCCGGGGTTGAGGATGCCCGCCGGGTCCAGTTCGGCCTTGACGGCGCGCAGGATGCGCACGCCGAGCTCGCCGATCTCGTCGCTCATCCAGGGCCGGTGGTCGGCGCCGACGGCGTGGTGGTGGGTGATGGTGCCGCCGGCGGTGACGATGGCGTCGCCGGCGGCGCGCTTGGCGGCGGCCCACCGGGTGAGCGGGTCCTCGCCGAGGGCGGCGACGACGGTGAAGTAGAGCGAGGCGCCGGTCGGGTAGACGTGCGAGACGTGGCAGAGGACGAGGGCGCCGGGCAGGGCGGTGGTGAGGGCCTCGGTGACGGCGGTCCGCAGCCGCGGGAGCCGGCTCCAACTGGCCGCGGTCTCCAGGGTTTCGCAGAGGGCGCCGGCGCTGAGCAGGGAGTCCCGCAGGTAGGGGGCGTTGAAGCGGCCGTGTTCCCAGGCCCGGGCGGGGGCTTCGCCGAGGGAGGTGGCGCCGGCGGCGAGCAGGGTGTCGCGGGTGAGCCGGTGGCGGGTGGCGACCTGTTCGGCGGTGCCTTCGAAGACGGTGACGGCGAGGCAGCCGGTGACGGCGGGGGCGCCGCCGATCTGCTCGGTCATGGCGAGGTTGACCATCGTCTCGGCCTCGTCGGAGAGCCGGATGACGGTGGGGCCGGTGCCGGCCTGCTCGACGGCGCGCAGGGCGGCACTGCCGGTGGCGAAGTCGGGCAGGCTCCAGGCCTCGTAGGCCTTGACGGCGGGCAGCGGGTGGACGCGGAGCCGGACGGCGGTGATGACGCCGAGGGTGCCTTCGGAGCCGAGGAAGAGTTCGCGCAGGTCGGGGCCGGCGGCGGAGGCGGGGGCGCGGCCGAGGTCGAGCACCCCGGCGGGGGTGACGACGCGAAGGCCGCGGACCATCTCGTCGAAGCGCCCGTGGCCGGCCGAGTCCTGGCCGGAGGAACGGGTGGCGGCGAAGCCGCCGAGGGTGGCGTAGCGGAAGCTCTGCGGGTAGTGGCCGAGTTCGTAGCCGCGCTCGGCGAGCAGGGCCTCGGCGGCGGGGCCGGTGAGGCCGGCGCCGAGGACGGCCTCGCCGGAGGTCTCGTCGAGGTCGTGGAGCCGGTCGAGGCGGCGCAGGTCGAGCGAGATGACGGCGGTGAGGCCGCCGCGTTCGGGGTCGAGGCCGCCGACGACGCTGGTGCCGCCGCCGAACGGGACGACGGCGATGCGGCGTTCGGCGCAGAGCGCGAGGACGGCGGCGATCTCCTGCTCGTCGCCGGGCAGCACGACGGCGTCGGGCGCGTCCTGAGGGGCGCGGCTGCGGCGGCGCAGCAGGTCGGGGGTGGACTTGCCGCCGGCGCGGGGGAGCCGGTCGGCGTCGGCGGCGCTGACGTTGGTCTCTCCGACGGCGGCGGCGAGGGCCTTGAGGTCGTCGGCGGTGATCCGCGAGGGGTGCAGGAGGACCTCGTCGGCGGCCGGTCCGGGGGTGGCGTCGCCGGTGACGCCGAGGGCGGCGGCGAGCAGCCCCTTGATGTCCGCGGACAGCTCCTTGGCGAGGGCCGGGTCGCCCCAGGCGTCCCACTTCATCGGGGGGAGCGGCAGCGCGGCGCCGGCCGGTCCCGCTTGCGTCTCAGGTGCCATGCGTTACAGTTTCACACATCATGTCAAGTAGTAACGCCGAGTCCCCTGGCAGTCCCGCGCGCAGCACCGACGACGCGATCCTGGACGCCGCCGCCGACCTGATCGTCCATCTCGGCGTGCGCCGAACGCAGTTGGCGGAGATCGCCCGCCGCGCCGGGGTCAGCCGGCCGACCGTCTACCGGCGCTGGCCGGACGTCCGGGCGGTGATCGGCGCCCTGCTCACCCGGGAGATCCGGGCCACCCGGGAGGGCGTCGCCCTGACGCTCGGGGGCGACGGCGCCCCGATCGGCCGGGAGGCCTTCGTCGACGGGGTCGTCGAGGTGGCCGTCCGGCTGCGGGACCACCCGGTGCTCGGCGCGCTGCTGCGCTCCTCCGACTCCGACCTGCTGCTGGAGTACGTCGTCGAGCGGCTCGGCGCCAGCCAGCGCGGCCTGCTGGAGGCGCTGCGGGCCGGCATCGAGCAGGGGCAGGCGCACGGTTCGATCCGGGCCGGGGAGCCGGTCGAACTGGCCGCCATGGTCCTGCTGATCGCCCAGTCCACCGTCCAGTCGCACCGCATGGTCGCCTCCCTGCTGTCGGAGGCCGCCTGGCGGCGCGAACTGACCAGAGCACTGAACGGATACCTCGCGCCATGACCTCGACGCCCGCCGGATCCTCCGCCGCTCACTCCGCCGCTCCCTTCGCCGGCTCCAGCCGACTCGACGCCGGCCGGCGCCAGGCGGAACTCGAAGCGCTGGGGGACCGCCCGCGGGTCGACCTGCTGGTGATCGGCGGCGGCGTCACCGGTGCCGGGGTGGCCCTGGACGCCGCCTCGCGCGGGCTGCGCACGGTGCTGGTCGAGTCCCGCGACCTGGCGTTCGGCACCAGCCGCTGGAGCTCCAAGCTGGTGCACGGCGGCCTGCGCTACCTCGCCTCCGGACGGATCGGGGTGGCCCGGGAGAGCGCGATCGAGCGCGGCGTGCTGATGACCCGCACCGCCCCGCACCTGATCCGCGCGCTGCCCCAACTGGTGCCGCTGCTCCCGGGGTTGCTGCGCCCCGGGCAGGCCTCGCTGATCCGGGTGGGCTTCCACGCCGGGGACGCGCTGCGGATCGGCGCCGGGACGCCGGGCGCGCTGCTGCCCCGGGTGCGCCGGATCGGCGCCGCGCGGACGCGGCAGCTGGTGCCGGGCGTGCGGACCGCCGGGCTGTCCGGCGCGCTGGTCGCGCACGACGGCCAACTCGTCGACGACGCCCGGCTGGTGGTGGCGCTGGCGCGAACCGCGGCGCAGTACGGCGCCACCGTGCTGACCAGGGTGCGGGCGGAGTCCGTGACCGGCAGCTGCGCCCGGCTCACCGACACCGTCACCGGGCAGTCGCTGACCGTCGAAGCCGGCGCGGTGGTCAACGCCACCGGCGTCTGGGCGGGCGAGGTGGACCCGTCGATCAGGCTGCGCCCCAGCCGGGGCACCCACCTCCTGGTGGACGCCGCCGCGCTCGGCCACCCGACCGCGGCGCTCACCGTGCCGGTGCCCGGTTCGACCAGCCGCTTCGTCTTCGCGCTGCCCCAGCAACTCGGCCGGGTGGCGATCGGGCTGACCGACGAGGACGCGCCCGGTCCGATCCCGGACGAGCCGCAGCCCGCCGAGGGGGAGCTCGCCTTCCTGCTCGACACCGTCAACGCCGCCCTGAGCACCGCGCTGACCAGGGCGGACGTGCGCGGCGCGTACGCGGGGCTGCGGCCGCTGATCGACACCGGGGGCGGCAGCACCGCCGACATCTCCCGGGAGCACGCGGTGCTGGAGTCGCCGTCCGGGCTGGTCACGGTGGTCGGCGGCAAGCTCACCACCTACCGGCGGATGGCCGAGGACGCGGTGGACGCCGCCGTGCGGCTGCGCGGCCTGCCGGCCCGGGCCTGCTGGACGGCCCGCCTGCCGCTGGTCGGCGCCCCGGCCCACCGGGACAGCCGCCCGCTCCCGGCGGGCGCCGTGCCCGGCTCGCTGCTCGCCCGCCACGGCGGATCGTCCCAGGAGGTGGTGGCCGCCGGGGAGTTGACGCCGATCGCGGAAGGCCTGGACGTGACGCGCGCCGAGGTCGCCTACGCTGTCACGCACGAGGGCGCGTTGGACGTCGCCGACGTGCTCGACCGCCGGACCAGGATCGGCCTGGTCGCCGAGGACGCCGAGCGGGCCCGGAAGGCGGTCGAGGAGATCGTGGCGCAGCGCCTGTAGCGGGCGGGCGGAGGGCTCAGCGCGCCGCGCGCTCCGGCATCGGGTGCTCGGCTCCCGCGACCTCCAGGACGCAGGAGTACGGGTGCTCGGCCGCGCCCGTGCGGTCCAGCCGCACCGAGAGCGGCAGCGGCGGCTCCTCGGCGAGCTGGGCGGCGAGCGTCAGCGGGTAGACGCCGTGCCCGTGGACGCGGTGGAAGGCGCACTCCTTGCCGTCCACCAGCAACTCGGTCTCGGTGATCCAGCCGGAGCGGACGTTGACGGTGACCGAGTGCCCGGCCTGGTCGAAGTGGAAGCTGTACCGCTGGCGCATGGGGAACCTCCCGCGCGGGGGCCGCCGGTCGGGGCGGACCAGGGGATCCACCGCCAGTCTAGGGCGTGTCTTCCAACCCCCGCCTGCGCGGCGGCGTGGGGGCGGTGCGGGCCGGGGTGATGGGTGGTTCCCGGTGGAACCCCTGAGAAATCCCCGGGGTGGGGCCCGACCGCAGGTGGATTCCCGTGATCTCTACAGTGTTGTAGATTCGTCCGCAGGGAGAGATCGAGGAGGGCATTGTGGGAGTTTCACTGGCCAAGGGCGGCAACGTCTCGCTGAGCAAGGAGGCGCCCGGTCTGAGCGCCGTGATCGTGGGTCTCGGCTGGGACGTGCGCACCACCACGGGCGCCGACTACGACCTGGACGCCAGTGCGCTGCTCTGCAACGCGCTCGGCAAGGTGGTCTCGGACCAGCACTTCGTCTTCTTCAACAACCTGCGCAGCCCCGACGGTTCGGTCGAGCACAGCGGCGACAACCTGACCGGTGGCGGCGACGGCGACGACGAGCAGATCAAGGTCGACCTGGCGCGGGTGCCGGCCGACGTGGCGAAGGTGGTCTTCCCGGTGTCGATCTACGACGCCGACGCCCGGCTGCAGAACTTCGGGCAGGTCCGCAACGCGTTCATCCGGGTGCTGAACCAGGCCAACGGCCAGGAGATCGCCCGCTACGACCTCAGCGAGGACGCGTCCACGGAGACCGCGATGGTCTTCGGTGAGCTGTACCGCAACGGCGCGGAGTGGAAGTTCCGCGCGATAGGGCAGGGTTACGCCTCCGGTCTGCGCGGCATCGCGACCGACTACGGCGTCAACGTCTGATCGCGGCAGGTGGATCGCGGCAGGTGATCTGACGGGGTTTCGGCGGCCACCGGCCTTTGCGGCCCACGCTCACTCGGGACGCCCGAGGGCGTGGCCGCCGAAACCCCCGCTGCCGGTCAGCTGACGGCGCCACCAGGCGTCCATCCCCGGTCCGTCCATGGCCGACCAGTCCGGTGCGGCGGCGACCTGCTCCCGGCCGAGCCGTCGGCCCAGTTCCACCAGCTCCCGCCCGACCACGCCCCGCTCCTGGTCGTACGCGGCCAGCAGGGCCGGCCAGGACCCGCCGTCCGTGGCGGCGGCCCGCCCGGCCTGCTCGAAGGCGTGCGCGTCCTGCAAGGCCTTCACGGCGCCGCTGGTGTTGTGCGGGCGGACGACGGTGGCCGCGTCCCCGCCGAGGAGCAGCCGGCCGGCCGTGCGGCGCGGGGTCTCCAGGTCGTAGACGGGCTGGAGGAAGGTCCGCTCGCGCGGGGTGAGGGTGACCAGGGCGGCCCAGTACGGCGGCAGGTGCCGTTCGGCGAGCTGGCGCAGGTCGTCCAGCCGCCCGTCGGTGAGGGTGCCCGCCGGGATGCTGGTCGGGCCGTCGAGGCGCAGCCAGGCGGGGGTGGGCGCGTAGAAGACCCAGTTCACCTGGGTGGTGCCGGGGGTGAGCCCGGGGATGCGGTAGATCACGACCTGGCCGCCGGGGTAGCAGACGGTGGCGCACTCGTCCTCCGGCCAGGCCGCGGCCCCGCCGGGCAGCTCCGCCAGCAGTGCGGCGTCGTAGCTGCCGCGCCAGCACACGTACCCGGCGTATGCGGGTCGGGCCTGCGGGCAGACCGCCGCGCGGACCACCGAGCGGTAGCCGTCGGCGCCGATCACCAGGTCGTACGGTTCGCGGGTGCCGTCGGGGCCGGCCGTCCAGGCGCCGTCCCGGTCGGTGCCGGCCGCGGTGACGGTGTGGCCTTGCCGGAACTCGACCCGGTCGGGGGTGCGTTCGCGCAGGGCCTGCCAGAGGACGGCCCAGTGGTGGGAGTGGAACGGCATCGGCTGGTTCCAGAGCACCCGCCCGCGCCCGTCCGGTCCGTCGCCGCCGCGGTCCTCGGCCGTCTCCCGGGTGACCCAGCGGCGGACGGTGAGGCGGTGGCGGCGGACGCCGTCGTGGAGGTGGCCGGCGTGGACCAGTTCGTCGAAGCGGTCGTCGTTGATGCAGATCCCGACGCCGCGGTCCTCCAACTGGCCCTCGCTGCGTTCCAGGGCCACGATCCGGTCCGCTCCCAGCCGGGCGGCGGCCCCGGCGAAGGCGCTTCCGGCGATGCTGCCGCCGATCACGGCTATCGAGCTATCCCGCATGGCGGTCCTCTCCCAGCTGCCCACACTACCGATCTGACAATACGCGGATCATGTCCGCGAGTTGGTGGGAACCGGCAGAGCGCGGGGCCTCGGCCCGCGGCCCCCTTATGCAACTAGTTGCACATCGAGCCGCCGTCCCCTACTCTGCGGTAACACCGACCCCCGCCGCCCCCAGGAGACGTCGATGAGCGCGTCGATGAGCACCACCCCCGGCAGCAGCCGCTACCCGCACCTGCTCAGCCCGCTCGACCTCGGCTTCACCACCCTGCCCAACCGCGTCGTCATGGGCTCCATGCACGTCGGCCTGGAGGAGGCCCCCGACGGCTACCGGCGGATGGCCGAGTTCTACGCCGAGCGGGCCCGCGGCGGCGTCGGCCTCATCGTCACCGGCGGCATCGCCCCCAACGAGGCCGGGCGCCCCTGGGAGGGCGGCGCGATGCTCACCACCGGGGCCGAAGCCGACCGCCACCGCGTCGTCACCGACGCCGTGCACGCCGCCGGCGGGAAGATCGCCCTGCAGATCCTGCACTTCGGCCGCTACGCCTACCACCGCGACCTGGTCGCCCCCAGCGCCCTCCAGGCCCCGATCAGTCCCTTCGTCCCGCACGAGCTCACCGCCGCACAGGTCGAGCAGACCATCCAGGACTTCGTCCGCTGCGCCGAACTCGCCCGCCGCGCCGGGTACGACGGCGTCGAGATCATGGGCTCCGAGGGCTACCTGATCAACGAGTTCGTCGTCGCGGCCACCAACCGGCGCGAGGACGAATGGGGCGGCCCGTACGAGCGCCGGATGCGCTTCCCGGTGGAGATCGTCCGCCGGGTCCGCGAGCGGGTCGGCGAGGACTTCATCATCGTCTACCGCCTCTCCATGCTCGACCTGGTGCCCGGCGGCTCCACCCTCGACGAGGTCGTCCGCCTCGCCCAGGCCGTCGAGGCCGCCGGGGCGACCATCATCAACACCGGCATCGGCTGGCACGAGGCCCGCATCCCCACCATCGCCACCTCCGTGCCGCGCGGCGCCTTCGCCTGGGCGACCAGGAAGGTGATGGGCACCGTCGGCATCCCGCTGGTCACCACCAACCGCATCAACACACCGGAAATCGCCGAGCAGTTGCTCGCCGACGGCTGCGCCGACCTGGTCTCGCTGGCCCGCCCGCTGCTCGCCGACGCCGACTTCGTCGCCAAGGCGGAGGACGGCCGCGCCGACGCCATCAACACCTGCATCGGCTGCAACCAGGCCTGCCTCGACCACACCTTCAGCGGCCTGATCACCTCCTGCCTGGTCAACCCGCGCGCCTGCCACGAGACCGAACTCGTGCTCACGCCCACCAGGTCGCGCAAGCGCATCGGCGTCGTCGGAGCCGGCCCGGCCGGGCTCGCCTTCGCCGTCTCCGCCGCCGAACGCGGCCACGACGTCACCCTGTTCGACGCCGCCGCGGCGATCGGCGGGCAGCTGAACACCGCCCGGCTCGTGCCCGGCAAGGAGGAGTTCGACGAGACGCTGCGCTACTACCGCACCCGGCTCGCCGAGTTGGCCGTCACCCAGCGCCTCGGCACCACCGCCACCGCCGACCGGCTCGCCGCCGAGAACTTCGACGAACTCGTCCTCGCCGCCGGCGTCACCCCGCGAACCCCCGGCGACCTGCCGGGAGTTGACCACCCCAGCGTCGTCGGCTACCTCGACGTCCTGCGCGACGGCGCCCCCGTCGGCGAGCGGGTCGCCATCCTCGGCGCGGGCGGCATCGGCTTCGACGTGGCAGGCTTCCTCACCGACCAGGGGGACGCGGCCAGCCTCGACCCGGCCGTGTTCCAGGCCAAGTGGGGCATCGACCCGGAGTACCGCGAGCGCGGCGGACTGCGCCGCCCCGAGCGGCCCGCACCGCCGCGCGCCGTCCACCTGCTCCAGCGCAAGACCAGCAAGGTCGGTGCCGGGCTCGGCAAGACCACCGGCTGGATCCACCGCACCGAACTCCGGCACCGCGGCGTCACCATGGTCGCCGGCGCGACGTACGACCTGATCGACGACGCCGGCCTGCACTTCACCGTCGACGGCGAGCGCCAACTGCTGCCCGTGGACACCGTGGTGCTCTGCACCGGCCAGGAGCCGCGCCGCGACCTCTACGAGGCGCTGCGCGAGCGCGGCCTGGAGGCCCACCTGATCGGCGGCGCCGACGTCGCCGCCGAACTCGACGCCAAGCGGGCCATCAAGCAGGGCACCGAACTGGCCGCCGCGATCTGACCCTTCCTTGCGCGCTGGGTCCCTGTTCGGCCGGACAGGACCTGGGCACGCCTTGGGCACGCCCTAGGATCGACGGCATGTCGCTGCCGCACGCCATCCTCACCGCCCTGCTGGAGAAACCGTCCTCGGGGCTGGAGCTGACCCGGCGCTTCGACAAGTCGATCGGCTTCTTCTGGCCCGCCACCCACCAGCAGATCTACCGCGAACTGGGCCGGCTGGAGGCCTCCGGGCAGATCCGGGCCCTCCCGCCGTCCGGCCCCGTCCGCGGGCAGAAGAAGGAGTACGAGGTCCTGCCCGAGGGCCGTGCCGAACTCGCCCGCTGGACGGCCGAGGGCGCCGAGCCGCGCGCCGTCCGCGAACCGCTGCTGCTACGGCTGCGCGCCGCCGCGGTGGTCGGCACGGACGGCCTGGCGGCCGAGGTGCGGCGGCACCTGGCGCTGCACCGCGCGCAGTTGGACGACTACCGGGAGATCGAGCGGCACGACTTCCCGGCCGAGGCGACGGCCGGGGAGAACCGCCTCCAGCACGCCGTGCTGCGGGCGGGCATCGGGCTGGAGGCCTTCTGGGTGCAGTGGCTCGCCGAAACCCTCGAAACCCTCGAAGCGCTCGAAACCCCCGGCCCGCCCCCGGCGGACCAGGGGGACCAGCCGGACCAGGGGGTCTGACCTGCGGCGATCCGCGCCCGCGAGCCCCTTGCCAGGCCCGGTGGGACACTGGTGCCTGTCCCTGCCCGCACCCTCGACCGGGGGGCCCGCATGTCCCACCCGAAGCCGCTCCACGCCCTCGCCGCCGCCGCCCTCGCCGCGGCGGTCGCCTTGGGCCCGGCCCACCTCGCCGCGGCCGCGACGCCCGGCCAGTCCGTCCAGGGCCTGCCCACCTCCGACCAACTCACCGCGGCCCTGCTCACCGTCGACGACGTCGGCCCAGGCTTCACCCAGGTCCCCAGCACGGCCAGCCCCAGCGCCGGCCCCAGTACGATGCCCTCCCCGGCCAACGGCTGCGACGCCCTCAGCGACCTGATCAACATGCACACCGGCATTCCCGGCCCCGAGACCCCGCACGCCGAGGCCGAACTGGACGGCCCGGGCGGCAACCCGATGGTGACCGAGTCCCTCACCGCCGAGGACGCGGGAAAGCTCACCACCGACCTCGACGCCGCCACCGCGGCCCTCAAGAGCTGCCACACCATCACCTTCAACGCCGGCACCAACGACTCGGTGACCTTCACCGTCACCCCGGTCACCCTCGGCGACCGCCAGGACGCGCCCGCCGTCCGCCTCGACGGCACCCTGGCCGGCGTCCAACTGAACGCCTTCGTCGGCGTCGAGCGCTTCGGCACCGTCGGCATGGCCTTCGGCTTCTTCCAGCGCGGCGGCGACTCCCCCCAACTGGCCTCCTTCCAGTACCGCGCCGCCGTCGCCAAGGTCCAGCGCGCCCTCGGCACCACCGCCGGCAGCACCACCCCGCCCACCGCCACGGCCCCCGTCACCCAGGGCACCTCGGTCTGAGCCGGACAACGCGACAGCCCCCGTCGGGCAGGCAGCCCGACGGGGGCCGCGGCGTGCGGGGGCGCCGGTGCTGAGCGGATCGGCGCGCTGTTCGCCGACTACACGCCGGACGAGATCGCGGTGATCGCCGACTGGTTCACCCGGGCCAAGGGGGTGCTGGGGGAGTCGCTGGACGAGATCCGGGCCGAAACGCCGTAGCGGCCGGCCCCGGGGAGGGGCCGGCCGCCACGGTCGCGGGTTCACGGCAAGTAGGTCACCTCGGGGAAGGCCGCGGACGGGCCGTCGAGGAGGCGGCTGGCACGGTGCCGCAGGTGCAGGTCGAAGAAGGCCACCGGGTACGCCTGCTGGATCTTCACCGCGCGGGCCGGGTCGAGGGTGCCGATCATGCCCCGGACCTGCTCGTCGGTCAGGCCGAGGAGCTTCGCGGCCTGCGGGATCAGCACCTGGTTGTCGCCGTACGAGACGTGCACGGCGCCCTGGGCCTGGACATCGAGGCGCCAGCCGCGCAGGTGCGGCCAGAACTCGGCGACGTCCGGCTGGCCGGCCCGGGTGAACGCGGCGGTCATCATCATGAACGGCCGGTCCAGGTCGGTGGTGATGGTCGGCTGCATCGGGCCGTCCAGGCTCAGCCCGGCGCGGACGCGCCGGTCGGTGAGCATGGTGTAGGCGGTGGCCGTACCGCCCTTCGACCAGCCGAACATGCCGATCCGGTCCGGGTCGAGGGCGTGCAGCAGCCCGGCGGGCAGCGGCCTGCCGTCGACGTCGGGGTTGCGCCCGGCGGCGAGGGCCTCGACCTGGTCGAGGAGGAAGCGGATGTCCGCGGCGAAGTCCTTCGGCCCCATCGGGACGCTCCGGTCCGGGGTGAGGACCAGGCCGTCGGGGAACTCGGTGATCGCGTCGCGGGTGTGGTCGACGGTGACCACCACGTAGCCGTGGCTGGCGAGTTCCTGGACCATCACGGTGTGGTCGGCGCGGTGGCTGTGCGCGCCGTGCGAGTAGACGACGACGGGCAGGCGGCGGCCCGCGCGGTGGACCGGGGCGCCCACGCGGCCGGAGGTGAGCGGGGCGAGGGCGGGGTCGATGGCGAAGCCCGTGTCCGCGAGGAACGCCCGCAGTGCGCCGTCGGCCATCCAGGGCGCGAGCGGGTGCTCACCGGCCTCGCGAGCGGGGTACCAGACGCTCGCCATCAGCTCGCGGAACCGGCCCGGGCCGGCCAGCGGGTCCGGGCGGGAGGCGTCGAGCAGGTGCAGCGGGACGGTGCCCACGGGGTGCGGCCCGGTGGGCTCGGGCAGGGTGAGGCGCGCCGGGCCGCCGGTGGCGGTGGTGGCGGCGGGCGTGGTGGTCCCGGGGGTGGTGGTCCCGCCCGCCGCCCACGCGGGGCGGGCGAGGGCGAGCGGTGCGGCGGCCCCGGTGGCCCCGGCGGCCAGTGCGGCCCCCAGCAGGCGGCGGCGCGTCATGGCGTGTCGGCTCGTGAACGGCGTGGTGGTCATGGGCCCTCCCTGGGTGTGCTGGACAGAACCGGGCCGAGGCGCGCGGTCTTCGCAGGTGCGGCCGTCGTTCGACACCGGACCTCCGGGGAAGCGCCCCTGACGGACCGTCCGATGGATCTCCGTGCACCTGAGCGGAAGGCTGTCATCGCGGCGCACCCGGCCACATCCGACCACCGGATGACAGTGCGGCCGGGCGCATTGGCCTGGGGGTTTACATCCGTGGGCTGATGCGGCGGCGCGCCGGGGCGGGGCGGCGCATAGCGTTCACGTGCAATCCAATGCAACGGTCGGCGCGACTGACGTTGCGTTAAATCTGCAACTGTTGCAACGATAATGAGGCATTGACCTGCGATTATGCTGATTGTACGCAACATGACTGTTGCCAGGAATCTTGAAGGCAACGTAGCGTTTCCGTTGTCAGAAACAACGAGCCGCAGGAGAGCATCATGCAGAAGTTCGCCACCCCCGCCCCGGTCTCCACCGTCCTCGACATCCCCGCCGGGCGCATCCGGTTCATCGCCGCCGACCGGGCCGACACCACGGTCGAGGTCCTGCCCGCCGACGCCTCGAAGAGCCGCGACGTGAAGGCGGCGGAGCGGACCACCGTCGAATACGCCGACGGCGTCCTGCGGATCGAGGCGGCGGCGGCCGAGAACCGGATCCTCGGCCAGTCCGGCACCGTCGAGGTGACCGTCCAACTGCCCGCCGGCTCCCGCATCCAGGCGAAGACGGCCAGCGCCGAACTCCGGGGCGTCGGGCGCCTCGGCGACGTCACCTTCGAAGGCGCGCAGGCCTCGGTCAAGCTCGACGAGACCGCCGGCGCCCACCTCGCCGTCCTCGCCGGCGACATCTCCGTCGGCCGCCTCAACGGCCCCGCCGAGATCACCACCGCCAAGGGCGACATCCACATCACCGAAGCCGTGCACGGCACGATCACGCTGCGCACCGAGGCCGGCGACGTCTCCGTCGGCGCAGCCCGCGGAGTCTCCGCCTCCCTGGACGCCGGCACCACCTACGGCCGGATCCACAACGCGCTCAAGAACGCCGACGGCGCCGCCGCCGGCCTGAGCATCCACGCGACCACCGCCTACGGCGACATCACCGCCCGCAGTCTCTGACGCGGCACCGCTCACCCACCCCTGAACTGCGCCGCGCACATCCCACCGCGAGACGAGGAACGACCATGACCAGCACCCTCCACACCGTCGAGAACGACACCGCCCAGGACCGCCCGGAACTGCAGCAGGCCACCCAGGAGTTCGTCGACGCCGGCTTCGCCGGGATACAGCTGCGCGTGCACGACGAGCGCGGGGAGTGGGTCGGCAGCGCCGGGGTGCGCAAGCTGGGCGAGGCCGCGAAGCCGTCGGTGGACGGGAAGTTCTGGGTCGGCAGCACCACCAAGACCTTCGTCGCGACCCTGGTGCTGCACCTGGTGGCCGACGGCGCCATCGGGCTGGACACCCCGGTGGCCGACCACCTGCCGCAGTTCGGGCTGGACCGGCGGATCACCGTGCGGATGCTGCTCCAGCACACCAGCGGATTGGCCAGCTACACCGGCGACCTCGAACCCGACGGGACGTTCGTACCGGGGATCCCCGCGATGGGCAAGGAGTGGGTGGACAACCGGTTCCACAGCTACCGGCCCGGGGAACTCGTGCAGTTCGCCCTCTCCAGGCCGGCACGGTTCGAACCGGGCGCCGACCAGAGTTACTCCAACACCAACTACACGCTGGCCGTGCTCCTGATCGAGCAGGCCACCGGCCGCCCGTACGCCGAGGAGATGCGGCGGCGGATCCTGCGGCCGCTCGGACTGCGGGACACCGTGGTGCCCGGCGACTCGCCGGAGCTCCCCCGGCCGCACGCCCACGGCTACTACCGCTACCAGGACGGCGACCAGTGGAAGGTGGCCGACGTCGCCCGCCAGAACCTCTCCCTCCTGGTCGGCGCCGGCGACCTGATCTCGACCACCCGGGATCTCCACACGTTCTTCGCCGCACTCCTGGGCGGCACGCTCCTGCCCGCCCCGCTGCTGGACGAGATGCGCACGCCGCACGGGATGCTCGGCTACGGCCTGGGCCTGTTCGTCCAGGACCTCGGCCCGGACGGCGGCACCATCGTCCACCACAACGGCGGCGCCCCCGGGGGCTACGGGGCACTGATGATCGGCACCCCCGACGGCAGCAAGATCCTGACCGCCGGACTGACCACCGGCGACTCCGCATCCGACCCGGCGCAGGAGTTCCCGAAGGCGCTGGACCGGCTCATCAAGGCGGTGTTCGGCGGCGGCGAGCGGGCCGAGGGCTGACGGAGTGCGGTTTCGGCGTGAGGAGTGAAGCGGAGCGGCGCAATAGAGCCAATGGAAACTCAAGTCCAGCTCACCATTGGGAAATTGACTCTATGTCAAATGCCGAGTAGCGCCGACGCCGTAGCGGCCCGGGCCGCCGACGAAACCTTCGCCGGCCCGGAGGAAACGGCGGCGCCCTGGACGTATGCTGACCACGGATTCGGTGAGTGCTCGGCGCGCCTATCCGGATGCGGAGGGTTGGCCCGTCGCTTCCGCGCGGCGGGCGTCGGCGTTCCGTCGGCGGTCCGCCGGGAGATGACGGCCAATCGGCGGACGGGCGGGCGGAGTGCGGGTGTCGTCGGGCCGGTGCCGGGTGGGGGCTGCTACCAACGGTCCCATGTCCCATCACCTCAGTGGCCCCAACCTGCGCTCCCCCCGGGGCGACGCGCGGCTCGACCTGACCGACGTGTTCGCCTTCCCGGCCGCCGATGCGCCCGGCCGGACCGTCCTGATCATGAACGCGAACCCCTACGCCCCCACCCAGGCGGCCGAGTTCCACCCCGACGCCGTCTACCGCATCAACATCGACAACGACGGCGACCACCGCGCCGACGTCGCCTACTCCTTCACCTTCTCCGCCCCCACCCACACCGGCGCCCAGACCGTCACCGTCCACCGGGCGACGGGCGCCGCCGCGCAGAAGCACGAGCCCACCGGGGACGTCCTGTTCTCCGAAGCCCCGGTCGCCTTCGGGGACGCGCCCGACGTCATCGAGGTGAACGGCCGCAAGCTCTCCGTCGGCCTGCGCAGCGATCCCTTCTTCGCCGACCTCGAAGGGATCGTCAACGACTTCACCTGGACCGGCAAGGACGCCATGGCCGACGCCAACGTCTTCGGCATCGCCCTCGAAGTCCCCGACACCGACCTCGGCCCCGACCCGACGATCGGCGTCTGGGCCCGGGTCAGCCTCCGCCAGGACGGCCGGCTCGTCTCCGTCGACCGTGGCGCGCACCCCTCCCTCACCGCCTACTTCAACAAGGAGGAGGTGAAGGACGCGTACAACGCGGGCGAGCCGGCCGACGACTGGGACACCTACCGCGAGGCCTGGACGGCCGTCCTCCAGCACACCGGGGACTACACCACCGCGGCCGCCACCGAGACCCTCAAGCTCGTCCTCCCGGACATCCTCCGCTACGACCGCTCCCGCCCCGCCGCCTACCCCAACGGCCGCACCCTCGTCGACGACGTGACCTCGGCCCGCCTCACCATGGTCTCCGGCGGCAAGATCACCAGCGACCACATCCCCCCGCACACCGACGTCCTCCCCGTCTTCCCCCACCTCGGCCACCCGCACCCCGTCAAGTAGCGAGTCAAGTGGCCGGACGACAAAGCGGCGGTCAAGAATCCTTGACCGCCGCTTCGCACTTCCCGCTCTGATCATGTGCCAGGCTGTGCGCCCCCACCCGCGTATGAGGAGGTTCGGTGAACCACGCGCGCCCCCTGATCGAGGACTTCCCCGCCCACCCGGACGGAGACCCGGCCGGCGCCCTCGCCCGCGCCGTCCGCGAGCGCCGCACTGCCCTCGGCCTCTCCACCGCGGACCTCGCCAAGCGCGCCGACCTCACCGACGCCCAGATCCGCGCCATCGAGGCCGGCCACGTCGCCCCCACCCTCCCCCTCCTCACCGCCCTCTCCCGGGCGCTGGAGGTTGCGCCGAAGCCGTGAGCGCGGCGGCCCGCGCCCGGAGCAGCCCGCAGTACTTCACGCTGTCCGCGCCGAAGGAGACCCCGTGGACCGGGGAGCGGAGCGTCAGGACCAGGCCCGGAACCCCGGCGAGGACGATCGGCATGAGGTCGTCGACCCTGGTGAAGAACGCCGCCGACGAGGCCGCGATCAGTGCGCACACGAGCCCGATCGGGAAGTACGCGAGAGCCCAGGGACTGCGCCTCTTCTGCATGTCCCACCCCAGTTGCGTTGTGCGTAGGGGCGCCATCCGAACTTCGGATGGCGCCCCTACGGGTTCGTTCAGTAGATCAATGGTTGGTCGAGCCGCAGGGGGACGCGCCCCCTGCGGCCGATGTGCTTCGAGAGGAAGTGGGAAAGCCGAGGACTTCCGGGGACGGGGCCCCTCAGTCTCCAGCGACGTAGACGAAGGTGCCGGGCGCCTCACTGCATTTGCTCAGCAGTGTGTCCAGGCGCACCAACTGCGGATTCTCCCTCCAATCGGGAATCGTTCGCACCTCTGCGCGTGCGGTCGCACACTGTCGGGAGTCCAGCAGTGTGTCGCCGTAGAGGTCGATGCGGAACAGTGTCGGGAAACCCTCGCGGGGGAGGTTGGCAATGGCGTCCATGAGCACGTCATCCTCATCCCCGAACGATTCGGTGACCGTCCTCTGCGAGAGTCCCCAGCTTGTCAGATCGGGGAGTTCGGAATTCCAGAAGACATCCAGCCCCATGTAGTGACCTCCAACTCGTGTCAAACCGGGTAGGCAGTGACGACCTTGCCATGGCGCACCACCACCTTGATGCTGGTCTTCCGTATGCCGTTCTTGTTGTGGCCGACCGTCCTGTTGCCGAAGTCGTAGACGTGGAAGTGGCCGGGCGTGCCATTGGTGTTCGGCTGAGCCGGGGCCTTCTTGATGGCCGTCTTGATCATTCGCTTGATCGTTCGCGGATTGCTCGTGGCGAACTTCGACTTCCAGGGGTTGGCCAACCGGAGCACGTGGCGCGGGAAGATGTGGCCCATGTACGTCAGGTGGGAAAGGCTGGCGCCTGAGCAGTTGTGCACCACGACGTCGTTGCTCGCGTCGCGCACCGAGTAGGTGTGCCGGTTGCCGACGTTGAGGTTGACGACCAGTTGCCCGTCCAGGTCACCGAGGTCGTCGACCGCAGTGACCACCGGCGTGGTGCCGTCGGGTGAGCGCAGCCGGTCTCCCGGTCGGACCTCCAGGGCCTTCACCCAGCCGCGGCCCTCCACCCAGATCGGGTGGCCGTCAGTGGCCTGTAGCGGGGCGGCCGAGGCGTCCGCGTCGGTGCTGATCTCGACGATGTGTCGAGTGCCGTAGCCGGTGATGACGTCCAGCACCGGCTCGGCGGAGGTGGTTCCGGTCTCCGGATCCGTTGCCGCCACATGGTCACCCACCCGCACGTCACCGATCGGCAGGTAGGTGCCGTCGGCCATGAGTACGGGAGTGTCGGGCGTGAAGGAGTTCCCGATCGGGCAGGCAACGGCCTCCGTGCGCCGGAAGACCGTTCTGGCGGCCGAGGCGACCTTGCCCGCCTTGGCCGCGACCCTGGTCGTCGTGGCGGCTGCCGCGACGGCCTTGACCACCGGGCCGGCGCCGACGGTGGCGGCGACCGCGGTGATGGCCATCTCCGCGGCCTTCCCCCAGTTGCCGGTCGCGGCGTAGGAGACCGCCGAGACGGTGGCGGCGACGGCGCCGATGGGGCCGGGGATGTAGGACGCGACTTCAGCGACCTTGGCGACGACCTCCACTGTCTTCTTCAGCCACTTGGGCATGCCCCAGTTGCCGTCGAGGTCGGTGCAGTTGACCGGATCGCCGGTGCAGTAGTCGTACGGACTGGCGTTGCCGCCGGGGACGGGGTCGATCTGGAGGAATCGGCCCAGGGCCGGGCTGTAGAGGCGGGCACCCATGAGGATGTCGCCGTCCAGCGCCTCCGCGGAGCGCTCCTTGCCGCCGAGCCAGCCGTAGCGGACGTTGGCCTGGCCGTCCTGGGGGATGCCGAACTCGTCGAAGTCCAGCACGACCGGCTTGGTCAGCGCGGTGTCCGTGGTGACGACCACCGACCCGAACAGGTTGGTCAGTTGGAGCTGGATGTCACCGGTCCTGCTGGTGGTGGCGGCCAGACCGGCGTCCGGACCCGTGACGTTACGGGTCAGGTTGCCCTGGGTGGTGTCTTCGACCGTCCAGCGGACCTGGTCGGAGTCGTCGCCGTAGTGGTTGAGCTTCGACGTGGCGTTGGCCCAGGTGCCGTCGGCCTGCTTCTTGCTGGTGGTGAACGCGGTGAGGCGGTGGGCGGCGTCGACGGCCCACTCCTGCTTGGTGTCCCCCTTCTCCTGGACGGCGACCTTGTCGTTCGCCCAGTAGGTGTTGGTCGCGCCGGTGGCCGTCTTCACGGTGCGCCCGAACGCGTCGTAGACGAAGCCCGCGTCGGTGAGCCGGTCGGCGCTGTCGTAGGTGTGGTTCTCCGCCGTGACCCCGGCCGTGCTGCACTCGCCGGCCGCCCCGCGCGGGGAGGTCTGCTTGGACAGGCGGTTGGAGTGGGCGTCGAAGGCGTACTGCCGGGTGACGCAGCCGGTGGCGGCCGTGGTCTGCTCGGCCTTCACCAGCCGGCCGAGCCGGTCGTACTGGTAGGAACGGGTGGCGGTGGAGCTGGTGTCTTTGGCGACCTGGCCCTGGGTGGACATGTCGGTGGTCTGGGCCCAGACCACCGTGCTGTCCGAGGTGCGGGTGTAGGTGCGGCCGGTGGCCTCACCGACGGCGTTGAAGGTGTCCTTGCGGACGATGCCGCCGGGGTAGGTCTGCTCGACCAGCTGGCCGTCCGGACCGTACTTGGCGGTGAACTCGCCCGCCACGCTGTCGGTCACGGAGGTGACCAGCCCGCGGGGCTCCTTCACCCGGTCGTAGGCGTAGCCGGTGGACCCGGTCGGGTCGCTCACCTTCACCGGCTTGCCGAACCGGTCGAACTCCGTGGTGGTGGTGCCGCCGTCGGCGTCCGTGTAGGAGATCAGTCGGCCCAGTTGGTCCATGACCCGGGTCAGGGACTTGCCGTCGGAGGTGGTCTTCACCGCGTCGCCGGTGGCCGGGTCGTACTCGACGGTGACCTTCGGCAGCGGCTTGCCCTCGTCCGAGGTGATCTCGGTCGAGAGGATCCGGTCCAGCTCGTTGTAGACGGTGACGGTCTTGCGGGACTTGCCCGCGTTGGTCTCGGTGACCTCCTCCGGCTCGTTGAACGCCGAGTACCGCGTGACCCGCTTCACCGGCAGGGTGGTGGGCATCCGCGAGGCGTCGGCCCCGGTGACGGCCCCGCCCGGCAGCGTGACGCAGGGCAGGCCCGCCCACTCGGGACGGTTGGCGCACGCGGCGTCGTCCGCATTGGTCCCGGCGGTGTAGAACACCGACTTGACCGTTCCGGCGTCGGTGCCGTTGGAGCCCGGCTTGCGGGATTCCAGCGCCCGCCCGGAGGCGTCGAACTTGACGTAGGCGGTCAGCTTGGCGCCGAGGGCGTCGGTGGTGACCGAGGTCGCCTTCTTCAGCGTCCAGCCGGGGGTGCCGCCGATCGGAGTGTCGAAACCGTGCTTGGTGACGCGCAGCTCCACGTCGTCGGCGTAGCCGTCGATGCGGGCGCCGTCGGTGGCGGTGGTGACCAGGTGGTAGGCCTGGCCGTCGGGCTTCCCTTCGTCGTAGGTGTTGGTGTTGTGGTCCCGCGCGACGACCGAGGTCCCGGCGGCGAGCGTCGGGTTGACGGTCGCCTTGGTGAGGGTGACGGTGTCGATGCCGGTGTGGAACCGCTCGCCGCTGCTGGCCGCGTTGGTGTCGACCACGGTGAGCTTCAGCTCGTGGTCGCCGCGCGTCAGCTTCACGGGTGCGCCGGTGGTGTACGGGGCCACCACGGCGCTGGCGCTGTAGGTGTCGAGCCGCTGGCCGACGTCCTTGCCGTCGATCGCCCACTGGATGACGCCGTGGTCGCTGTTCTTCGTCAGCTGGCCGGAGAGGACGTACTCGCCCTCCTCGGGAACGGTGACGCGCATGGCGTCGAACGCTCCCGCCGCCGTGCCGCGGATGCCCAGCTGGGCACCGCCGGACCAGGTGACGCCGCAGCAGTCGTTGTCGATCTGGACCTTGGCGTTGGTCCCCAGCTGCGGCAGCTTCTCGGCCTCGGCCGTGACGACGGCCGGGTTGGTCTGCCCGTTGACCTGTTCGGCGAGCGAGGCTCGGTAGACCGGGCCGAGGATCTCCGTCACGTCCAGGCCGTCGGCCGTGTAGACGGTGCGGGAGTCCAGCAGCCGGGCGCGCGAGACGGAGTCGGCCGTCGTCAGGTTCAGCTCGGCAGCGAGCTTGTCCGCGTCCGGGTGGACGCCGAGCGCGATGGAGCGGTTGGTGGCCGACAGGCCGCGCACGGCGTGGCCGTAGCGGTCGTACTCGGTGGTGCTGATGTCACCGCCCGGTGTAGTGGACGGTGCCGCGGTGTTGACCTCGTTGCCGGAGGCGTTGAGGTAGTGGACGGTGGCCGGCTTGTAGCCGTCCGGACCGGGCTTCGCTGCCGAGGCGGTGTTGGCGCCAGGGTCGTCCTCGGGGCCGAACACGGCGGTGGCGTCGGTCGGCGCATCGGTCTGCGCCCACTTGGCGACGTCCGCGCCCGCCAGGTCGTTCGGACCGCCGGCGCCGCGGGTCAGCGGCACCTCGTAGACGACCGACGTCGCGTTCTCGCCGGTGACCTGGTCCTTGCTGCCCGGCGCGAGCGTGCCGCGACGGACCTTCAGCAGGCGGCCAGGATCCTGGTCGGCCGCTGCCTTGCCGTAGTCGAAGTTCCACGGCAGCTCACCGGCGGCGCCGATCCGGGTGACCCGGCCGGCGTCGTCGTAGCTGTACGCGGTCTTCAGCGGGGTGGCCAGGCGCGGGTCCCAGACCTGGGCGAGGCGGCCGCGGTCGTCGTACGCGTAGTGCGCGACCTCGACGGCCTCCTGCTTGGAGGTGGCCGGGTTCCACGTCCAGACCTTCACGCCCCGGACGCGGTCCAGATAGTCACCCGGGGTCGCGGCCGTGGCGGTGGTCGCCTTGGCGTAGTCGTACTCCATCACCTCGCAGCCGCGCGGCAGCGGGTCGACGGTGCAGCCGTTGACGTCGTCGACGCCCGGCTCGACGGCCGGGATGATGCGCTTGACGAGCGAGCGGCCGTCGGTGGTGTCGTACTGGTAGCGGGTGGTCGAGGCCGCGTCGGGCCCCGTCTCGCTCACCACCTGGTAGATGTTCGAACCGGCCTGGCGGGCGAAGACGGTCTTGGAACCGTCGAGCTCGCCGAGCTCGTAGGCGGTGCCGGAGGTCTGGAGGTCCCAGACCTGGTTGGGCCCGGTCCAGCAGACCCAGATCGAGGCGCCCTTGTCGGCGTCGAGGCACTGGCCCGACTGGCGGTTCATGACCGTGCCGTTGGTGCGCACCTCCCACTGCTGGTTGGCGCCGCCGTTGCAGTCCCAGAGCGTGAGCGCGGTGGCGTTGGCGGTCTGGCCCCAGGGGTTGTCCAGGCAGTAGCCGAGCAGGCGCAGGGTCAGGTCGTCCCCACGGGTCCACTGCTGGTTCGACCCGCCCGTGCAGGCGGCGGGCCGCAGTCCGGCGCCGTTGCCGGCGGCCCCGTTCGGGACCTCCAGGCACTGGCCGGTGGCCGACAGGACGATCGCGCCGGACTTGGCCGGCACGGCCTTGAGCGACATCGACTCGGCGCCCGGCTCGGGGAAGAACGTTCCGTCCGTGCCCTTGGCGAAGGTCAGCGAGTTGTCGTCGTTGCTCTTGATCTCGACCAGGTCGGACTGCGGGAAGGACAGCGCCCGGTAGTCCGAGCCGGTGCCCGCGTCCGGGCCGCCGGCCCACTGCGGGCCGAACGGGGCGACGATCTCCTTCAGCGACAGGTCGTCGAAGAAGACCTCCTTGCCGCTGCCGGCGGTGTTGCCGTTGTAGAGGCGGAACCAGGCCTCGGTGGCGTCCTTGGGCACCGTCAGGTCCAGCGTCAGCTGTTGCCAGCCGTCGGTGAACGACGCCTTCGGAGAGGCGGTCTCGCCGTAGCCGGCCGGGGTGCGGTAGACGCCGACCATCCGCAGGCCGCGGTTGGCCAGCGGGTTGTCCAGGCCGGTCGCGCCGGGGACGTAGATCCAACCGGTGAGCCGGTAGGTCCTGCCGGGCTGCATGCCCTGGCCGAGCGTGTACTCGGGGCCGAGCGCGGCGAAGGAGTCCCACCCGGAGCCGGCCGGGACGACCAGGAGCGAGTCGGGCGAGTTGTCGTGGCCGCGGACCGTGGAGCGGGACAGCGCCGCCTGCCCGGCGGTGAAGCCGGTGAGGTCGGTGCCGATCTGACGTTGGTTCAGCGTCAGGCGCTCGCCCTGGGGCTGCCAGCCGCGGCCGAGGTCACGCGAGGAGGCGGTGCGCTTGACCGACAGGCCGCGTTCGTCGGCGTCGGTGATGTCGGTCGAGTAGTCACCGGTGAGCAGGTTGACCGAGCCGGGGCCGATGCCGGCGCCGGCCGCGCCGTCGGCGTTGCGGTCGACCGTGATGGTGTTCCAGACGGTGGCGTAGCCGTTGCCGGAGCCGTCCTCGGGGAAGAGGAGAGCGCGGACCTGGACGACGCCGCCGACCTGGCCGAGCGTGTCGAGGACGCTCCAGTTGGCGTGCGGGCCGAGGTCCGCGAGACGCGGCTTGTCCTCGGTGACCGCGGTGTTGTCCGCCTTGGTCAGGTTGGTGCGCGGGACGTTGTACTCCGCGGCGCCGGGGCCCCGGCGGTACTGGTAGACGACGCGCTGGAACTGCGCCTGGGCGTCGACCGCGAGCTTGACGCGCTTCGCGGACTGGGTGCCGTTGACCGGCGAGCTCATGCCCGCCTGGCCGACCTGGAAGGTGTACGTCGCGGGCGGGGACAGGTTGCCCGCGCGGTCCTTGGACTGCACGCTGAGCACGCGCCGACCCTCGGTGGTCGGCGTGATCGACGTGGTCAGCGCGCCGGTGGCGGCGACCGTCACCGGGGTGCCGCCGTCCAGGGTGTAGACGTAGGCTGCGGTGTCGTCGGTGCCCGGGGCGGGGGAGAAGGTGAACGACCCGGCCTGGTTGGCGGTGCCGTGCCAGAGCCCATCCGCCGGGTAGTCCGCCGAACTCACGAACGGCGTACCGGGCTTGACGGTGTCGGCGATGACGTTGGTGCCGACCCAGCCGGAGCGGGACTTGCCGTCGTCGAGCATGGCCCAGATCGTGTACTGCACGCCCTCGTCGAGCTTGGCGATGCCGTAGTCGGAGGGGCGGACGGTCGCGATCGCGCCGTTCGGGGTGTCCCGGACGATGCTGCCGATGAACGTGCCGCCGCGCCACAGGTCCAGGTAGATCTTCAGCGGGTCGCCGTCGGGGTCGGCCGCCTGCACCTGGAAGCGCGGGTTCGCGTCCGAGGTGTAGCGCGGGTTGCCCTGCTGGGACGGCTGCACCTCCACTGTCGCCGGGGTGGCCGGGACGGTGTTGTAGGTGATCGAGAGGTACGGAGGCCAGTAGCCCTCGGCGGAGCTGAACTTCTTCCAGGACAGGTTGCTCGACTCGTCGGCCGCCTTGAGGGCGAACCCGTATTCGTTGTGACCGAACCCGGCGAAGTACCGGATCATCTCGGTGACGTCGGCCTTGGCCCAGAACGTGCCGTCGGAGGCGTAGCAGTCGTGGGTGTCACCGTCGTTCGCCACGTCGTACGTGTCGTTCGAGGTGGCCCACTTGCGCTCCATCGCGGGCTGGTTGCCCCAGCGGGTCCACCAGGCCGCGCCGGGCGCGTTCCAGACCTCCCACTGCTTCGGGATGCAGGACGAGGAGTGATGGTTGGCGAGGTTGAGCGTGGCGCCCAGGATCTGCTTGCCGTTGAACGACCCGCCCGGGACGGTCAGGAACGACCGGGCCACGACCTTGCCGTCGTAGCTGCCCAGCTTGAGGTCCGTCGACGAGGAGGCGTCGATGTTCTCGTTGGTCTGGACGTAGGTGTCGAAGGTCGTGCCGACGTCCACCACCGGGTCGACGGTGACCGGGAATCGGGTCTTCGGGTCGGCGAGGAAGGCGGCGTCCGGGGTGAACACCAGCTCGGTGTCCGCGCCCTGGCCGCGTACCTCCATCGTCACCGGGCCGCGGTTCAGGTGCTCCTGCGAGGCAGGGTCGACCGCGGCGTCCCACATGACGGGGGTCGGGATCTTGACCGCCGCCTTGCCGGTCGCCTTGTCGAGCAGCTGGATCGAACCGTCCTGCTGCGGCGAGACGGTGAGCCCGGTGGTGTCCAGCGGGAGCGTCACCGTGCCGGTCTGGGCGACGGCGGAGCGGTCCTTGACGATCAGGAACTGCTCGAAGCCGGTCCGGGTGGCTTCGAGGACCAGGTCGACGCCGGGGCGGGCGTTGACGTAGGTGGCCTTGTTGCCCTCCAGCTTGGGCTTGGGCAGCTTGCCCAGCCAGCCGAACTTGACCTGCTGCTCACCGGAGCCGATCCTGACCAGCTCGCGCTCGGCGGGGACCGGGGCCGGGGCGGACTGCGGGTCGGCGGCCGGGGCGGCGGCGCGGGCGCCGCTGCGGGAGGCCCGGCTCGCGTCGGCCGAAGCCGAAGCCGAGGTCGAAGCCGAAGCCGAAGCCGAAGCCGACGCCGACGCCGGGGTCGAAGCCGAAGCCGAAGCCGAAGCGGACGGAGACGATGACGGGGACGCGGAAGCGGGGGCCGTCGGTATCGCACTGGGCGACGTCGCCGGTGCCGTGGTCGGCGCGGTCGTCGGTATCGCGGCGCCCGGCAGGCTGTCGCCCACCGTCACCCCGGCGTCGCCGCCCTCGAAGACCACCCCGCCCGGGTGCGCCTTCGGCGCTACCTTGCCGTCCGGGGTCTGCACCAGCGTGGTGTCGACGGGCACCCAGGCCTCGCCGAGCTTCATCCGGATCGGGCCGGTGGAGCGGTCGGAGGTCAGCGTGCCGTCCGGGTTCGCCCACAGCGTGGTGAACTCCGTCCGGGCGTTGGTGACCTCGATCCGTCGCTTCTGCAGCCGGGCCGAGAGCAGCGCCGAAGCCTCGTCAGGCGCCTCGGTGGCCGGAGCAGTGGGCGGAGTGGCGGGTGAGGGTGCGGCGGTGGCCGGAGCGGCTGTCACCGCGTCCACCACCACGCCGGCCTGCACCAGCAGGCCGAGCGTCAGGAGCGCTGATACGGGGCGCATCCGACGCGTAGAGAAGGCCCCGCCCGCAAAAGCGGACGAGGCCCGAGACCGTCGTTTCATCAAAAACTCTCTCAAGGGATGTGCATTGTTTTGAATGGCCTGATCGAAGCCGAAGCACAATCTCTCACCCCCAGCTGACTCCCAGTGACCAATCAGGATGACGATTGCGTAACAGATCGCTTACGCTGAGAAGCCGTGAGAAATGGAGTCATTTCGATGACATCGTCCCAGGTGAGCGAGGTGTCCGACATGCGAAGAGGGTCCCCAATCGCGTGCGCTAAGGGGGTCGGGACGGTCGTGAAATTAATAAGTGACGTGCAGTCAATTGCTGTGCGGGCTTTCCACCGCTACCCGCCGATGGCGAGACACCCGGAGGTGCCCCGCCATCGGCGCTGTTCGCAAAGTGGAACCCGAGCACAGGTGCCGTCAGGCGGTGCCGCGGCCCGCCCGGCGGCGGCGCAGCAGCGCTGTGCCGAGCCCGAGGGCGGCGAGCAGGGTGCCGGCCCCGGTGAGCAGGGCGGCGGTCGGGGTGGAGTCGCCGGCCGGCGCCGCGACGGGGGCCGTTCCCCGGTCGAAGCCGCCGAGCAGGTGCGCCTTGGCGTAGTCGGTGCCGGGCAGCTTGTCGGCGTACCGGTCGTGGACCACCTGCTGGTACTGGGCGAGGGTGATGCCCGCGTCGCCCACGGACCGGACCGCGTCCGGGTTGAGCGGCCGTACCTGGCCGTCGACCAGGGCGTACCAGGCCCGGATCTGCGGTTCCTCGAAGGCCACGGCGCCCCGGCCCAGTGCTGCCGCGGCGGCGGCGTGGTCGGTCTCGTCGCTGCCGGAGGCTATGTTGATCTCGGCCCAGGACCCGCTGGCGTGCGGGTCGGGGGCCGTCCACACCGAGGCCTTGCGGCCGTCGGCCGCGTCGGCCTCGGTCGCCATGAACGCGAACTTCGCGACCGGCGCCCCGACGGAGGCCGCCGCGACGAAGTCCGGGTTGAGGTAGTACACGGGGACGGTGTCGCCGACCACCCGGGCCGGGGCGGCGGCCTGCGCCTGGCGGGCGTCGGAGGAGCCCTGGCCGGAGCCGTGGGCGAAGAACCCGCCGAGGGTCTGCACGACGGGGGCGGCCTTCGCCGCCGCGGCGGCCGCGGTGACGTCGGCCGCGGACGGGGCGGACGGGGCGCCGGCTGCCGTGGCCGGGGTGGCGGCGAGGGCGGGGGCGGCGGCGAGCAGTCCGCTGCCGGCCAGGGCGATGGCGGCGAGGGCGCGCGGGGCGCGGAAGTGCGTCATCGTGTCACGCCCCGATCCGGTACAGCGAGTCGTTCCAGTTGAACTGGCCGTTGTAGCCGGCGTAGTAGCTGTACGACGCCAGGTTGTAGCGGTTGCTGCTGGGCCACGGGTCGCCCCAGTAGATGGACTTGTTGCTCTGGTCGTAGCCGTAGATGACCTGGGCGTGCCCGCCGCCGGCCAGCCAGGAGATGCCGGTCTCGATCGGCCGGCCCGCGTTGATCTCGCTGACGATGGTGTTGAAGGACAGGGCGCCGGTCTCCTGGCCGGGGGACACCCCGAGGGCGGAGAGCGCGTTCTGCACCCAGGAGAGCTGGCCGGGCTGGTTGGGGCACTGGTACGAGGTGTCCTGGCCGTAGGCGAGGTCGCAGAACGAGTTCTGGTCGGTGCCGTGGCCGAGGAAGGTGGCGATGGTGTCGCCGGAGGCGGCCCAGCACCACTGGTCCTGCTCCTGCGTCTGCATGGAGATGTTGAGCCGGGAACTGGCGGCGAAGGTCTGGGAACTTCCGGCGGCGGCCTGGGGGGAGGCCGAGGCGGTGCCGGCGCCGGTGGTCACGACGGCGGCCAGCATGCACAGCGCGGCCAGTGCGGCGCGCAGGGACGACCCACGGATGGGTCCGCTCATGGGGGAACTCCTTCGTGCGGGGGCACGGGCGGCTCCGTGTGCACCCGGCGCCGCCCTGGGGTGTGCCTTGTGTGGGGGTGTGCTGTGTGGGGGTGTGCCGCGCGGCCGACGCGGCGGGCCCGGACCGGGGTTGCTAGGAAGAGTAGGCAGCCCGCCGGGCCTCTCCCAGACCCCCCGGAGGGGCGCGGGCGGTGCTGTGAACGGGGCTGTGAAGAGGGGTGCTGCGGCGGAGGTGCTGAGCCGCAGACGGGCGGCCGGGAGCGGGGCTCCCGGATATGGACGCGGCCGGGGTAAGCCGGTAATTTCACAGCGCGCCGCGTCCCCCCGTACCGCGTCCCCCCGCCCCCGCGCCGCCGTCCCCCGCACCCCCCGCCCCCGCACCGCCGCCGTGTCCCCTCGGCCCCGCCGCCGCGTGCCGGCCGGGCCAGTAGCCCCGGGAGTCCCGATGGTCAGTCGTCAGGAACCGCCGCCCGGTGTTGCCCCGGAGAGCGCCGCCGTGCTGGCCGCGCTGCGGAGCGGGCCCTTCGGTCTCGCGCTGCGCACCGCGATCGAGGCCCGCGGGCTGCCGCTGGAGCGGCTGCGCAGCCGGCTGGCCGAGCGCGGACTGCGGATCGCCGTCACGACCCTGAGCTACTGGCAGCGCGGGCTGCGCCGACCTGAGCGCCCGGAGTCGTTACGGGTGGTGGCCGCGCTGGAGGAGATCCTCGGGCTGCCGACGCACGCGCTCACCGCCCTGCTGGGTGCGCCGCGGCCGCGCGGCGGGGCGGACCGCGACGGCGGCGGGCCGCGTCCGTACCCGCAGATGGTGCGCACCCCCGGTGATCTGGGCGGGCTGCTCGCGGATCTGGACAGCCCGGCGGCCGGGAAGCTCCAGGTGGTCACCGAGTGCGCGACGGTGACGGTCGGGCCGCATCGTGAACTGGCGGCGCTCAGTTCGATGGTGGCGGTCCGGGCCCGTCAGGACGGGGTCGACCGGGCGCTGCTGATCTACGACTGCGACGAGGGGGTGGACGAGGGGGCCGTCGAGATCGTGGCGGGGGACAGCTGCCGGCTGGGCCGGGTGCGCCGGGATCCGGTGGCCCGGGTGGTGCTCGCGGAGCTGCTGTTCGACCGCTCGCTGCACTGCTCCGAGACCCAGGTGTTCTCCTTCGAGGTGCGCCCGCACAGCGCGGCCGAGTGCTGCCGCTACCGTGCGGCCTTCCGCTTCCCGGCGGACCACTACGTCCTGCGGGTGCGCTTCGATCCGGGTGAACTCCCGGTGCAGTGCCAGTGGTTCACGGCGAGTGACTCGGAGGGTCCGGACGACAGCCTGGCCGACCTCACCCTGGACAGCCACCACCTGGCGCACGTGGTGGCGACCGCGCTGGGGCCCGGGGTCGCGGGCATCCGCTGGGCGTGGACCTGAGGCGGCCCTGAGGTGTGGACCTGAGGCGCGGCCCTGAGGTGTGGACCTGAGGTGTGGACCTGAGATCGGGGGTCAGGCCGGTTCGTGCGCGGTGCCGCCGACGAGGGCGCGGGCCTGCGGGGCGGTCATGGGGTGGGCGAAGAGGTAGCCCTGGCCGAGCGGGCAGCCCATGGCGGCGAGGAGGTCGCGCTGTTCGGGGTGTTCGATGCCTTCGGCGATGACCCGGACGCCGAGGGTGTCGGCGATGCGGGTGATGCCTTCGACGAGGGCGTACTGCTGCGGGGAGAGGCCGAGGCCGTCGATGAAGGACTTGTCGATCTTGAGGATGGAGATCGGGAACTCGCGCAGGTAGGAGAGCGAGGAGTAGCCGGTGCCGAAGTCGTCGATGGCGATGCCGACGCCGAGGTCGCCGAGGGTGGCCATGTCGGCGTGGACGCGGTCGTCGCGGCGCATCAGGACGGATTCGGTGAGTTCGAGGACGAGGGTGTGGGGGTCGATGCCGGAGCTGCGCAGGGCGCCGCGGACGACGTCGACGAAGCCGGCGTCGCGGAACTGGCGGGCGGAGACGTTGACGTTGACCCGCAGCGGGGGGAGGCCGGCGGCGGCGCGGTCGGCGGAGCTGGCGGCGTGCCAGGCGGCGGCCTCCTGGGCGGCGCGTTCCAGGACCCAGGCGCCGAGGGGGACGATCTGGCCACTCTCCTCGGCGAGGGCGATGAACTCGTCGGGCAGCACCATGCCGCGCCGCTGGTGCGGCCAGCGGACGAGCGCCTCGAAGGCGACCAGGCCGCCGGTGCGCAGGTCGACGATCGGCTGGTAGTACAGCTGGAAGGAGGATTCGGCGATCGCCGCGTCCAGGTTCTCGTTCAGCTCGTGCCGCTCCACCAGCCCGGTCTGGAGGGCGGGCTGGTAGTGGCGCCACTGGCGGCGGCCGGCCGCCTTGGCGGAGTAGAGCGCGAGGTCGGCATGGGTGAGCAGTTCGGCCGCGTCGACGCTGTCCTCGGTGGTGGCGACGCCGATGCTGGCCGTCACCCGGACGGCCCCCGCGCTCAGCTTGAACGGTTCTGCGAACACCGCCAGTACGGTGTCCGCGATGGCGTCCACGTCGGCCGGGCGCAGCGCGTCCTCGACCAGGACGGCGAACTCGTCGCCGCCGAGCCGGGCGGCGGTGTCCGAGCTGCGCAGCGCGGTGGAGACCCGCAGCGAGACGGCGATCAGCAGTTCGTCGCCGACCGCGTGCCCCTGGGTGTCGTTGACCACCTTGAAGTCGTCGAGGTCGAGGAAGAGCACCCCGGTGACGGCGCCGCTGCGCTCGCCGCGGGACAGCGCGTGGCCGACCCGGTCCAGGAACAGCACCCGGTTGGCGAGGCCGGTGAGGGAGTCGTGGAAGGCCCGGTGGGTGAGTTCACGCTCCATCTGGCGCTGCTCGGTCACGTCGCGCAGGGTGAGCACCAGGCCGCCGACCGTCGGGTCGGCGCGCAGGTCGTTGAAGCGGACCTCGGCCTCGATCGGGGTCCGGTCCTGCCGCAGCAGCCGCCAGTGCTCACGGGGCTGCTCGCGCAGCGGTTCGCGTGTCGGCGAGTGCGGAGGCGAGTGCGGCGGTTCGCGCGGCGGCGAGTGCTCCGGCGCGTGGGCCGGGGCGGCGTCCACCGGGCCGCGCATCCGGGCCAGCGCCCTGCCGACGGCCCGGCTGTCCTCGGGCGGGACGAGCTCGGTGAGCAGGGTGCCGTCCAGGCTGGGGTAGCCGAGGACCCGTTCGGCGGAGGAGGAGGCGTAGCGGACGCCGTCGTCGGCGTCCAGGATCAGGATGACGTCGCTGGCGTTCTGCACCAGGGTGCGGAAGTACAGCTCGCTGTTGCGGCGGTTGACCTCCTGGCTCAGCATGACCCGTTCGACGGCCAGCGCGGCCTGCGCGGCCAGGATCTCCAGCGAGCCCCACAGGCTGGTGAGCTCCTGCGCGGTGCCGGTGACGATGAGCGCGCCGATCAGCGGGTCGCCGGAGGGGCGCTCGTCGAGGGTGAGCGGGCACAGCAGGGCGGAGGGCATGCCGTCGAGGCGGGCGGCGAGGTCGCTGCCGATGTCCTCGACGGGCAGCAGCCGGGTCTCCCGGTAGGCGGCGAGGGCGAGCGCCTCGTCGGAGTCGGTGACGGGGCCGAGGTGGTGCTGGGCGGCGCCGCGTTCGGCGTGCCGCACGTGCAGGACGCCGGCCTCGGTGACGGCGAGCAGGGCGACGTGCCCGGGCTCGGTGGGCATCAGGGTGGAGGCGGTGGCCTGGACGGCGTCCGCGACCTCCTCGACGGTGACGGCCGCGGTGAGTCTGGCGCCGGCCTCGCGCAGGGCCCGCTCGCGGGCGATCGCCTGTCGGCGGGCGACCACGACGACCGCCAGCCGGGCCAGCACCAGCAGGTACAGGAGGGCGGAGAAGGCGCCGATCACGCCCGCGTTGCTGGTGTTGCCGTTCAGCGACTCGATGATCAGGATCGCCGGGGCGATCAGCGAGGCCAGGGTGAGCAGGGCGAGGCGGCCGGCGCTCAGGTCGGGCTGCTGGGTGGGGACGGGTCTGGTCAGCTCGACCATGGACGGGTGCAGCGCTGCCGCGCCCCAGGCGGTGTAGAAGGCGGCCCAGCCGAAGTCGACGGGGGTGCCGATGTGCCAGTTGCCGTGCAACTGGATCAGCCCGTAGAGGGTGTCCGCGACCAGCATGCCGACGGTGCCGACGGTGAGCAGTTGCAGCGCCCGGCTGTTGCCGCCGCGCGGGGTCAGCAGCCGCAGCAGCAGGGCGAGGACGACCACGTCGCCGAGCGGGTAGCCGATCGAGACGGCCTTCCGGAACCAGGAGAGGTCGGGGTTGCGGGCGTACGGGAGGATCAGGTAGATCCAGGCGAGCAGCGCCAGGCCCATGGTGAGGATCAGCGCGTCGAGCAGGCCGGCGCGGTCCTGACGGGCCGTGCGCCAGCGGATGAATCCGAGCACACCGGCCGCGTACAGCACGAACTCGGCCAGGTAGAAGCCGTCGGCGACGGACGGGAACGGGTTGTGCAGGTGCAGGAACTGGGTCTGGACGACCTGGACGACCTCGCCCGCGGTGAAGCTCAGGTTGGCGAGCGCCAGCACGTACCAGAACAGCGCGTGCGCGGGGCGGTTGAGGCGGACGCCGGCCACGATGGCCGCGCTGCTGCCGAGTCCGATGCCCGTCCACCAGATGATCCGCTGCGAGGGGTTGACATAGTAGACGCCGGTGAACAGCACCATCCACAGCAGGTAACAGACCATCAGGCGTTGTCGCCGACGTGTCAACGGGGCTACCTCCTCCGCGACGCCACCCGGCCGGTGGGACGGGGGAGTTCGGGCGAGGACGGGTCTTGGCGGTCGCAGGGTCGTCTCGCCCCGGGCTGACGGGCACACGGCAGCGTCGCGTCCGGTCGGGTTGCGATCGGACGTTCGTCCTGTGCCCTGAGTGCGTATAGTCGGAAATGTCGCACCTCCCAGGAAACTGCCGCCACAGCACGAGGTCAAGCCGGTGGACGACGCAGCAGACAGCGCACAGGGCGTACGAACGGATGTGAACTCCGGGCGTCACGCCGTGGTTCGCAACGACAGCGGTCAGTACGCGATCTGGCCCGGCGACTTGACCGTGCCGCGTGGCTGGCACCTGGTGTACGGGCCGGCCGGCCGCGACGACTGCCGGGCCCACGTGGCCCGCGAATGGCGCCCGCCCGGGCTCGGCTTCCCCGGGCTCGGCTCCCCCGGGGAGCGCGGCCGCGGGCGGGCCGAGGGCGACGGCGGCACCGTGCCCGGACTGCTGCGCTCCCGCGCCGCGCAGCACCCGGACGCGGTCGCCGTCGTCGCCGACGACGCCACGCTGAGCTACCGCGAGCTGGACCGGCGCAGCGACCGCCTGGCCAGGGCACTGCGGGCGCGCGGGGCCGGCCCCGAGCAGGTGGTGCCGGTCTGCCTCGAACGCGGTGCGGGCCTGGTCGTCGCCTGGCTCGGCGTGCTGAAGGCGGGCGCGGCGCTGCTGCCGCTGGATCCGGCGTACCCGGCGCGGCGGCTGGCCCGGCTGGTCGAGGACAGCGGGGCGCGGGTGGCGGTCACCGAGGGCGGGGCGCTGCCGGGCGTCGAGCCGGTGCCGGTGGACGCCGAGGACGGGCCGGACGGCGGCGGTGAGCCGGTCCTCGCCGGGTTATGCGGCGCGGGCGGGCCCGACGGCGCGGGTGAGCCCGACGGCGCCGGGCCCGACGGCGCCGGTGAGCCCGACGGTGCCGCGCCCGACGACCTCGCCTACCTGATCTACACCTCCGGCACCACCGGCACCCCCAAGGGCGTCCCCGTCACCCACCGCGCCCTGGTGTTCACCCTCGACCGGGTCGTCCACGCCTACGGCCTCGCCCCCGGCGAACGCGTCCTGCAACTCGCCGCGCTCGGCTTCGACACCGCACTGGAGCAGGTCTTCGCGACCCTGCTCGCCGGGGCCACCCTCGTCCTCGGCGGCGGCCGCACCTGGGCGCCCACCGAACTCGTCCACCGGATGCGCGGACTCGGCCTCGCCGTCGCCGACCTCACCCCCGCCTACTGGCACCACGTGCTCACGCTGCTCCCGCCCGGCGGGCCCGGCCCGGAGGGGCTGCGGCTGGTCGTCGTCGGCGGGGACGTCGTGCACGCCGACGACTGCCGCAGTTGCCTGGACCGGCTGCCCGGCGTCCGGCTGGTCAACGCCTACGGGGTCACCGAGGCCGCCGTCACCTCCACGCTCTGCGAGGTCACCCCCGCCCTGCTGGACGGCGCCGGCCCGGGCGGCCCGGCCGCGCCGGTGCCGATCGGCCGCCCACTGCCCGGCGTGCGGGTGCACGTCCTGGACGCCCGACTGTCCCCCGTACGGCCCGGCGAGAAGGGCGAGATCCACCTCGGCGGGCCCGGCCTCGCCCGGGGCTACTGGCGCGCCCCCGTGGCGACCGCCGAGGCCTTCGTCCCCGACCCGTACGCGCCGGTGCCCGGCGAGCGGATGTACCGCACCGGCGACGCCGGGCGCTGGCGGGCCGACGGGCAGCTGGAGATCCTCGGCCGCTTCGACGACCAGGTGAAGGTGCTCGGCCACCGCGTCGACCCCGCCGAGATCGAGGCCGCCCTCGCCGCCCACCCCGACGTCCGGCAGGCCCGCGTCGCCGCCGACGGCGGCGACCCCGACGGGGGCCGCGCGCTCACCGCCTACTACACGCTCGCCGACCACGCCGACGCCGGTGCAGAAGCCGGGGTCCGCCGCGACCGGCTCCGCGCCTACCTGGCCGAACGGCTGCCGGAGTACATGCTCCCGGCCGCCTTCGTGGCGCTGGAACGCATGCCGCTCACCCCGGCCGGAAAGGTCGACCGCCGCCGGCTGCCGCACGCCGAGCCCCGCACCCCGGGCCGGCCCGGCCCGGGCGGCACCGGGGCGGCGGGCGGTGGGGGAGCCGTCGAGGACGCCATCGGCCGGCTGTGGGCCGAACTGCTCGGCGTCGAGGAGGTCGGGCCCGCCGACGACTTCTTCGCCCTCGGCGGCAACTCCCTGCTGGCCATGGAGATGCTCGCCCGCGCCCGGATCATGCTCGGCCTCGACGTCACCCGCGTCCGCGCCCTCACCCGCGCCCTGCTGCGCGACGCCACCCTGCGCGCCTTCGCGACCGCCGTCCAGGCCGCCCGCGCCGACGGAGCCGTGCGCACCGCCCGCGTCGACGGAACCGACCCTGGCTCCGGCTCCGGCTCCGGCGAGGCCGCCGTCGACTGGGCCGCCGAAGCCCGGCTCGCCCACCCCGTCCAGCAGTCCTGGAGCCCGGCGCCCAGCCGGGCCGAACCCGCCGAGATCCTGCTCACCGGCGCCACCGGCTTCTGCGGCGCCCACCTGCTGCACGCGCTGCTCGCCACCACCGGGGCCCGGATCCACTGCCTGGTCCGCGCCCCCGACGAGGAACACGCGCTGGAACGCCTGCGCGCCGCCCAGCAGCGCTTCCTGCGCCACGACCTGACCGACAGCCGGGTGGTGCCCCTGGTCGGCGACCTCGCCGCACCCCGACTAGGACTGACGCAGCGTCAGTTCGACGGTTTGGCCGGGAGTCTGGACGCCGTCCACCACCTCGGCGGACAGGTCAACTTCCTCTACCCGTACCACCAGCTGCGCGCGCCCAACGTCGGCGGCACCCGCGAGATCATCCGCCTCGCCGGGCACAGCCGGGGCGTGCCCGTGCACTACCTGTCCACCCTCGCCGTGCTGGCCGGCTTCGGCGCGGCCGGCGTCCGCGAGGTCACCGAACGGACCCCGCTCGCCCACCCCGACCGGCTCGGCGTCGGCTACGTCGAGAGCAAGTGGGTCGCCGAACAGCTGCTGCACGAGGCAGCCGCCGCCGGTCTCCCGGTCACCGTGCTGCGCACCAACGACGTCACCGGGGACCTCGCCACCGGTGTGATGAACACCGGCACCGAGATCTGCGCGCTCATCGCGTACCTGGCGGACAGCGGCACCTGCCCGGACGTGCTGCTGCCGCTCGACTTCGTCCCGGCCGACCGCTTCGCGCGCGCCGTCGCCCACATCGCCGCCCACGCCCCCGCCGACGGCGAGGTCTACCACCTCACCTCGCCGCGCCCGGCCGACCTCGCCGATCTCGCCGAACGGCTCCGGGCCCGGGGCCACCCGATCGCCGAACTCCCTTACCGCGACTGGGTGCAGGGCCTGGTCCGGTTCGCCGCCAGGCACCCCGCCCACCCCATCACGCCGTTCGTCCCGCTGTTCGTCGACCGCGCTCCCGGGTCGGCGCTGTCGATCAGCGAGCTGTACTTCCGGCCCGTCTTCCCGCTGTTCGACCGCGCCAACACCGACGCCGCGCTCGCCGGCAGCGGCATCGACCTGCCCGCCGTGGACGCCGGCCTGCTCGACCACTACCTGGGGCGGCTGGCGGCGGAGGGCTTCCTCGGGCCGCCGGCGTGAGCCCCTTCGACGGGCTGGACGTCCAACGCGGGCCCGGGGACGGGCCGGTGGCGTTCGGCGCCGGCCTGGGCGCGTCGGACCTGCTGGCGGCGTACCGTCGCGGCCTGTTCCCGATGCCCGCGGCGGACGAGTACGCAGGCGCCTACAACGAGGCGCGCTACGAACAAGCCGTCGAGGCGGGCGAGGTGGCGCTGCTGCCCGGCGGGAACGACCCGTACGCGCTGGCCTGGTGGTCGCCCGACCCCCGGCCCGTCCTGCCGCCCGACGGCGTCCGGCTCGGCAGCCGCCTCGCCCGGCGGCTGCGCCACCGGCCGCAGTGGTGGACCAGCGCCGACCGGGCCTTCGGCGAGGTGGTGGCCCGCTGTGCCGAGGGCCGCCAACCGGCCTGGCTGACCGGCGAGTTGCGGTCCGCACTGGAGCGGCTGCATGCGCTCGGGGCCGCCCACAGCGGCGAGGTGTGGGAGGGCGAGGAGCTGATCGGCGGGGTGTTCGGCGTCGCCGCCGGGCCCGTCCTCAGCCTCGACTCGATGTTTCACCGCCGCCCCGACGCCGCCCGCGTCGCCGTCGCCGACCTCGGGGTGCGCTTCGGCGCGGCCGGCGGTCGGCTGCTCGACGCCCAGTGGGACAGTCCGCACATCCGCAGTCTCGGCGCCGAGCCGGTGCCCCGCTCCCGGTACCTGGCCGCGTTGGCGGCGGACGCCGCGGTGGGCCCGCTGCCGGGAGCTCCGCTGCCCGTGGCCCGACTGGTCTGACCTGCGCCTTTTACCCTGCCTGGCCTGTCTTCGACAAACTTATTCCCCGTCAGTAACATGACGCCGCGTGTTCAAAAGCTCCATAGGCAGGGCCGTCGGCCCCGCCCTCCTCACCCTCGCCCTCGCCGGGGTCGCCGCCTGTGGGCCGACCACCTCCGGCACTCCGCAGGCCACCGCCGGCACCACCGAAGCGGCCGTCACCACCGGCACGACCACGACCGCGTCCGCCGCCGGCAGTCAGGCCCCGACAGCCCAGGCCGCCGGCACCCCCCGCGCCCGGGCCGCCGCCGCCCCGACCACCGCCGCTGCCACCGCACGGCCGACCGGTACGGCCGGTACGCCGGTCACCGCCGCCCCGGCCGGCGACCGGCAGGCCGCCGTGGCCGCTCCCGCCAAGGACGGCGGCGCGGCCACCCCCGCCGGGCAGAACCTCCAGCTCACCGCGTACGACCCGGCGGGCGGCACGGCCGTCCTCTCGGCGCCGCCGGCCGCCGGGCCCACCGCGACCGCCGGCGCGACGCCGACCCCCGCCCCCGCCGTTCAGCCCGGGCAGCTCATCGCCAGCCCGCCCACCGCCGCCGCGCCCCAGGGCGCGCTGGTCGCCGTCACCGGCGTCCGCCCCGGCGCGGGCGCCAGCCTCAACCTGACCACCCGCCCCGCCACCCTCGCCGAACTCCTCGGCGGCACCGAGGCCGACGGCCCGGTGCCCGTCGACCCGCACGGCATCACCGTCACCCCGCTGGTCAAGGACCTCAAGGCCGTCGTCGGTGCGGACGGCGGCGGTGTGAAGGCCGACGCCTCCGGCACCCTGGAGGTCGACGTCAAGGCCCCCGTCCCGCTGCCCGACGGCGCGAGCGTGGACGCCTCCGGCTCCCTCCAGCTGCACCCCGCCGTCCACTTCGCCTACCACGGCGCCGCCGCCGGCAGCCCGCGCACGGCCTCCATCGGCTTCGACCTCGGCGCCCACGCCCAGTGGAAGGTCACCGGCGACGTCGCGCGCAGCACCGGCGCCGCGCCCGTCCGGCTGCCCTTCGCCACGTTGCAGGCCAGCCCGGTGCTCACCGTCGCCGGACTGCCCGTCGTGGTCAACCTGAAGCTCACCTGCTACCTGGAGGTCGGCGCCGACGGCCAGGTCCACCTGGAGGCCGAACAGGAGGCCACCGGCACCTGGGCCGTCCGCGCCGACTACACCGGCGGCAAGGGCTGGACCCCGACCACCGACGCCGACACCAAGGTCTCCCCGGTCCGGGTGCGCCTCACCGGCAGGGCCGGGGTGCGGGCCGCGCTCGGCGCCGAGGTCTCCGTCGGCCTCTACGACACCGTCGGCGTCCAGACCACCGTCGCCCCCTACCTGCGGGCCCGGGCCGACGGCTCGCTGACCGCCGACTCCTCCGGCAACCCGCCGCAGGCCCAGGGCAGTTGGTCGCTGGTCGGCGGCGTCGACCTGAACGGCTCGCTGCTCGCCCACCTCAAGGTCTTCGGCACCCCGGTCATCGAGGGCACGTACCCGCTGCCGCCGTTCCACCGCGAATGGCCCCTGGCGGCCGGCTCCGCGGCCCTGCCGTCCCCGCGCCCGAGCGGCTGACCCGGAACCGCCCCGGGCTCAGGTCCGGTTACTGCCCGGGTGGTACGCCGGGCAGCGGGGCTACTGCTCCTGACGTACCGACAGTTCGTGTCCCAGGGCGATGATCCGGCGCCGGGTGCGCTGGAAGGCTGACGCGCAGGAAGTCGGCCTGACCGACTTCCTGCGCATCCGCACCCGCATCCGCACCCGTCATCGTCAGGAGACCGCATGACCACCCCCAAGGCCCTGCGCCGCGTCGCGGCCGCGGGCCTCGCCCTCACCGCCTGCCTCGCCACGGCGCCCGCCGCCACGGCCGCCGCCGCCGAGCGTGACGGCGGCCCCGCGAGCGCCGGAGCCGGACTCGACCGCTACCACCACCAGCGCCTCGACTGGCGCAGCTGCGTCCTGGGCCCCGACGACGAGGTGGGCCGCGGCCTGGAGAGCGCGGGCGCGCGCTGCGCGGACGTGACCGTGCCGCTCGACTACAGCGCCCCCCGGGGGCGGACGATCACCGTCGCGATCTCCCGGCTCAAGGCCACCGACACCCGGCACCGGATCGGCTCCCTCCTGCTCAACTTCGGCGGCCCCGGCGGGCCGGGCCTCGCCAACTCCGTACTGGTGCGCGGGGCGATGAAGGAGGCCGGCGCCCGCTACGACGTGATCGGCATGGACCCGCGCTTCGTCGGCCGCAGCACTCCGCTGGACTGCGGCCTGTCCACCGGCCCCGTCCTGCCCTCGGCCAGCGCCGACCGGGCGGTCTTCGACCGCCAGACGGCGTGGGCCAGGAGCGTGGCCGACCGGTGCCGCGCCACCAACGGCTCGGTGCTGCCGCACGTCACGACCCGGAACACGGCCCGCGACCTGGACGTCGTCCGGGCCGCGCTCGGCGAACGGAAGATCTCCTACCTGGGCTACTCGTACGGCACCTACCTGGGCACGGCCTACACCCAGCTGTTCCCCGGCCGCTACGACCGGGTGGTCCTCGACGGCGGGATCGACCCGCGTAGCTACAACCCCCGGCTGATGCGGGGCACCGAGAACGAGCACGAGCGGGCGCTCGACGGCTGGGCCGACTGGGCGGCCGCGCACCACGCCGACTACGGCCTCGGCGACACCCGCGCGCAGGTGCGCGCCACGATCGACCGCGTCGTCGCGGCGGCCGAGCGGGAGCCGCTCACCGTCGGTACCGCCCCCGACGTCTTCCGGCTCGACGGCAGCCAGGTCCCCTCCCTGGTGTTCGCCGGGATCGCGAGCGACCTCGATCCGGCGCGGGCGGGCCTCGCCGAGCAGTTGTCCGTGCTGGCCGGGGCCGCGGACGGGCGGCCCACCCGGGTGTCGCCCGGCTTCGCCGCCTTCCTGCGGGGGACGTTCACCAGCGCGGGTTCGGCCACCGGCAGCGTGCAGACCGCCATCCTGTGCGGGGACGTGGCCGCCCCGCGCGACCCGGAGCAGTACTGGCGCGACATCGAGCGCGGCCGGGCCGCCCACCCGCTGTTCAGCCCGATGACCGAGAACATCACCCCGTGCGCGTTCTGGGACGCGCCGCGCGAGGAGCCCACCCGGGTCCGGCGCGACACCGCGGCGCTGATCGTGGCCGCCAGCAACGACCCGCGCACCCCGTACCGGGGCAGTGTGGCCCTGCACGGCATGCTGCCCAGCTCCCGGCTGGTCACCCTCGAAGGCGCTTTCCAGCACACCAGCTTCGGCGTCTACGGCAACGCCTGCGTCGACGACTCGGTGAACACCTACCTGGCCACCGGCCGGCTGCCGGGTAAGGACCGCACCTGCGCCAAGCAGTCCTGAGCAGCCCTCAACAGTGCCGAGCAGCCGTGGGCAGCCCTTCCTGACCAGCCGAAGGCTGCCCTAGGCTGCGGCCATGCTCTCTGTGGTGGTGGCCCCCTGGGCGGGCGAGGCGGAGCCGGTGTTCGTGCGGGCGCCGGACGAACTGCACGATGCCGCGAGCACGATGAAGGTCGCGGTGTTGGCGGCGCTCGCCCGTGGCGGGGCGGATCTCGATGCCGAGGTGCCGGTGGTGAACCGGTTCGAGTCCGTGGTGGGCGGGGAGTTCGGCAACGATCCCGACTGGGACAGCGATCCGCTGCCGTGGGAGCTGCTGGGCACGCACGTGCCGCTGCGGCTGCTCGCCGAACGGATGATCACGCACTCCTCCAACCTGGCCACCAACCTGTGCCTGGCCCGGGTCGACCGGGCGGCGGTGGCCGAGGCGTGGCGGCGGGCCGGGGCGACGCGCAGCGCGAGCCCGCGCGGGATCGAGGACTACGCGGCGCGCGACGCCGGGGTGCACAACCTGGTGAGCGCGCGGGACCTGGTGCGGCTGCTGCACTCCCTGGGCGGGGAGCCGGAGTTGCTGGCGCTGCTGGAGCGCAACGCGTTCCGGGTGGACCTGGCGGCGGGCCTGCCGCCGGGCACCCGGATCGCCTTCAAGAACGGCTGGGTGCCCGGCGCCCGGCACAGCGTGGGCCTGGTCCACCCGCAGGACTGCCCGCCCTACCTGATCGCGGTCTGCTACACCGGCCCGCTGGCCTCGGGCGAGGACCGCACGGACCCGGCGGCCCGGCTGCTGGCCCGGGTCTCGGCGGCGGTGTGGCGGCGGCGGCACGAGCTCGCCGGCGCGTGAGCCGACGCGTGAGCTGCCGCGCGAGCCGACGCGAGAGCTGGCCGGCCGCCCGCCCGCCTGCTGCGCGGCTTCGCGCAGCAGGCGGGACAGCGGTCAGTACGGCTGGACGAGGACGTGGGCGGCGCCGGGGATGCCGACCTTGAGGAGTTCGTCCTCCTCCGGGGTGGTGGGCGTGCCGGTCTCCTGCTTGAGGACGGCCCGGGAGAGCGCCTGGACCCACATGGCGCGGGGCCGGCGGCGCTCCTCCCAGGCGGCGAGCGCGGCGGGGACGGCCTCGGCGGCGTCCAGGCTCTGGGCGAGGACGAGGGCGTCCTCGACGGCCATCGCGGCGCCCTGGGCGAGGTGCGGGGTGGAGGCGTGGGCGGCGTCGCCGGCGAGCGCGATCCGGCCGACGTGCCAGGGCTCCTCGACGCTGACCTGGGAGATCCGCGAGTAGACCACGGCGGACGGGTCGGTGACCTGGGCGAGGGCCTCGGCGATCGGGCCGCCGAAGCCGGCCAGGCGCTCGGCGAGCTGCTCGTGGGCGTGCCCGGGGTCGGGCCGGAAGTCCTCGGCCTCGGCGAACACCGAGCCCAGGTACATGAGGTCGTCGGTGATCGGGGTGAGCAGTGCCTTGGCCTTGAGGTTGCCGGTGGACATCACCACGCCCTGGACCTCGGGTGAACGCGGCAGGGTGACGCGCCAGTTGGCGAAGCCGGTGTACTCGGGCGCGTACTTCTCCCCGTAGAGGCGCTTGCGCAGCGGGGAGCCGATGCCGTCGAAGCCGACGACGAGGTCGTAGCGGTCGCGGTGCCCGTCGGTGAGGGTGGCGTCGACGCCGTCGGCGTCCTCGGCGAGGTCGGCGATGGTGGTGCCGAAGCGCAGGGTGGCGCCGGCCCGGGTGGCGGCGGTGGCGAGCACCTGGGCGAGGGCGGGGCGGGGGATGCCGTTGTTGGAGGGGGCGTCGCCCATCCGGGGCTGCGGGATCTTGGCGAGGGTGGCACCGGTCGGGTCGCAGATGGTGAGCACCTCCCACTCGAAGCCGGCGGCGAGGCAGTCGTCGAGGACGCCTATCTCGCGCATCACGTGGAGGGCGTTGGAGGGCTGGATGATGCCGACGCCGAGGGCTTCCAGCTGGTCGCGGAGTTCGGCGACGTCGACGTGGTGGCCGCGCTTGGCGAGGGCGGTGGCGAGGGTGAGCCCGCCGATGCCGCCGCCGTGGACGAGGACGCGCAGGGGTGAGGTCATGGGGTAGCTCCTGGGGAAGGGAGGTGGTTCAGCCGACGTTCAGCCGACGGGGGCGGCGGAGAGGTCCATCAGGTGGTCGACCAGGGCGAGCAGCAGGTCGCGTCCGAAGGCGCGTTCGCGGACGTCGCCGAGGAGCATCGGTACCTGCGGGTCCAGGTCGAGGGCGGCGCGGATCTCGTCGGGGGTGCGGGTGTTGTGGCTGTGGAAGCAGTTGATGGCGACGACGAAGGGGATGCCCCGACTCTCGAAGAAGTCGATGGAGGCGAAGCTGGTGTCGAGCCGGCGGGTGTCGGCGATGACGATGCCGCCGAGGGCGCCGTTGACGAGGTCGTTCCACATGAACCAGAAGCGTTCCTGCCCGGGGGTGCCGAACAGGTAGACGACGAGGTCCGGGTTGACGGTGATCCGGCCGAAGTCGAGGGCGACGGTGGTGGTGTCCTTCTGGTCGACGCCGGACAGGTCGTCCACGCCGACGCTGGCCCGGGTCAGGTACTCCTCGGTGCGCAGCGGGGCGACCTCGCTGACGGAGCCGACGAGGGTGGTCTTGCCGACGCCGAAGCCGCCCGCGATGAGGATCTTGACGGCGGCCGGCGCGGTGGCGACGCCGGCGTCAGCGGCACTGCTGGGGTGGGGTGTTGCCATGGTTCAGAGTCTCCGGAGTCCTTCGCGAACGGCCGTGAGCAGGCCGAGGTCCACGCCTCCGGCGGCCCGGGCCACCGAGAGCGGTGCCCGGGCCCGCAGCAGGCCCTGGGCGACCAGGTCGCCCAACAGGATCTTGGTGACCGAGACCGGGAGGTCCAGGCCGGCCGACACCTCGGCGACGGCGGCGGGCCGCCGGCAGTGGTCGAGGATCATCCGGTGCTCGGGCTGGAGGCCGCGGGCACCGGCGCGGCTGCCCCGCGCCAGGGCCCGGGTGGCCTCGTCCTCGACGGTGGTGAGCACGGTGATCAGGGTGAGGTCGTCGCGCTCGGGCGCGGTGCGGCCGCGGGTGATGGTGTACGGGCGCACCATGGCGCCCGACTCGTCCTCGGCGTCCTCGTCCGGCAGTTCGCTCCAGTGCGGGACCCCGCCGCGCTGCCCGCTCCCGTTTCCGCTCCCGTACGGGCCCACCGGTGTCAGCTCCGGTTCCGGGCGGCGAAGGCGTCGAAGCCGGCGGGGGAGGCGGCGCCGGCCTCGGCACGCACCGGGGTGGTCATCTTCTGGCCGACCTGCTGCACCAGGGTGTGCATGGCGACCGACATGACCTCGGCGTCGACCTCCTGGGAGGCGACGACGGCCAGGTGGGTGCCCCGGGCGGCGGCGATGATGAACAGCCAGCACTCGGCGAGTTCGACGATCACCTGGTGGACGGCCCCGCCGTCGAAGAGCTGGCCGACGCCGCGGGCCAGGCTCTGCTGGCCGGTGGCGACGGCGGCGAGGCGCTCGGCGTCGGCCCGTTCGATGGTGCGGGAGTGGCTGACGACCAGGCCGTCGTCGGAGAGCAGGACGGCGTTCCTGGTCCCGGGCACCGAGTCGACGAGTCCGTCCAGCAGCCAGTCCAGGTCCTGGTGGGTGGCGATCGTTCGGTTCATGACTGGTCATCCGTTCGTGTGGTTCGGGGGTCCGCGGCCGGCAGGGCCCAGGGGGAGGGGCCGGGCGCGGGCGTCGGGGAGCCGGCGGGGGCGGTGGGGGGAGCCGGTGGGGTCACGGCCCCGGGCAGCGGGTGCTCGCCGCTGTCCTGGGCGCGGGCGGCACGGGACTGGCGCTGGAAGGCGCCGATCGTCGCACCGGAACGCTTCGCCGGGCGCTGGAAGGGGCCGCCGGCGGGCTCGGTGGCCGGGGCGGCGGGTTCGGCGGCGGGCTCGGCCCACTGCGGGCGGGGCGCCGGCGGGACGCGCAGTTCGGCGGCCAGGCTGGCCTGCCGGACGCGCTGGGGCAGCGGGGGCTGCTCGGTCTCGCTGGGGCTGAGCGGCACCGCGGAGGCGTACTCGCGGCGCCGGCGCCGTTCGGCCAGCCGGTAGTGGTCGGCCGGGCGGTACTGCTCGTCGGCGTACGGGGCCTCGGCGTCGGTGACCCGGGCGTAGGCGATGTCCGGGTAGGCGGGCACGTCGTGCGAGGGCAGCTGGTCGACCGGGGCGTCGGGGGCCGGCGAGCTGTGCTCGATCGGCTGCTCGGCGTACGGGACGGGGAACGGCGCGGGCTCGGCGGCGGGCGCGGCCTCGGGCTGGACGTACTCGACGTGCCCGAAGGCCTGGAGGGGGGCGGTCAGCGGGTCGTGCGGGAGCTGCTGGGTCTGCCCGAGCGGTTCCGCGTACCCGAGCGATTCCGCGTACCCGAGCGGTGCGACGTACCCGGGCTGCTCCACGTGCTGGACCTGCCCGAACGCCTCCACCGGGGGGAAGGATTCGGCCGCGGCGAAGGCCTCCACCGGTGGGAGGGGCTCCGCCGGCGCGAAGGACTCTCCCGGCGGGAAGGAGTCCACGGGCGCGACCGGCGGCCCCGCCGGCTCCGGCTCCGGGGCCTCGTTGGAGGCGGTGAGCAGCGCCTTGCGGGAGCGCCGCACGAGCGGGATCGGTTCGACGGGGGCGGCGTCGGGGAGTCCGGCGTCGCCGTCGATGACGAGCTCGTCGGGGACGAGCACGACGACCCGGGTGCCGCCGAAGGCGGACGGCCGGAACTCGATCTTGAGTCCGTTGTGCGCGGCCAGCCGGGCGATGACGTAGAAGCCGAGGCGGACGTCGTCCGCCCGGGCGAGCACGTCGGTGCGGGGCGGGCGGCTCATCAGTTCGTTGGCGGCGTCGTACTGCTCGGGGTCCATGCCGAGGCCGCGGTCCTCGATCTCGACGGCGAGTCCGCGGCCGACCATGGCGGCCCGGACCTCGACCGGGGTGGGCGGCTTGGAGAAGGTGGTGGCGTTCTCCATCAGCTCGGCGAGCACGTGCGCGACCGGGCCGACGGCCCGCTCGGACAGCCACGGGTGGCCCTCGACGTCGATCATGATCCGGCGGTAGTCCTGCACCTCGCCCTGCGCGGCGCGCAGCACGTCCAGCAGCGGGACGGGCTTGCGCCAGCGCCGCTGCGGCTGGCCGCCGGCCATGATGACGAGGTTCTCCTCGTAGCGGCGCAGGCGGGCGGTGAGGTGGTCGAGGTCGAACAGGCCCTCCAGGACCTCAGGGTCCTCGTGCTTGCGCTCCAGCTCGTCGAGCTTGCGCAGCTGGCGGCCGATCAGCAGCTGGGTGCGGCGGGCGATGCGCTGGAGCAGCCGCTCGAAGCCTCGGTGCTGCTCGGCCTGCTTGACGGCGGCCTCGACGGCGGAGGCGCGGGCCAGGTTGAGGGCCTGGCCGAGGCGGGCGAGCTCGTCGGTGCCGTTGCCGTGCGGGCCGGCGGTGATGGTGCGGCTGTCGGTCTCGACGTCGACCTGCTCGCCGCGGCCGAGGCGTTCGACGACCTCGGGGAGGGTGCGCTCCATCTCCTCGGCCTGGGTCTGGAGTTCCTTGATGCGCCGGCGCAGCGAGCGGCTGAGCCGCCAGGAGGCGATGATCACCGCGACGACGGTGATCAGGCCGACGACGGTGGTCAGGACGACCTTGGTGAGGAGGGAGAGGATGGTGCCCTTGCCGACGTCGACGATGGCGCTGGTTCGGTTCTCGATGGCCTTGACCAGCTGCGGGTTGAGCTGGTCGAGGGCCTGGCGCCACTGGTCCTGGGCGGCGGGGAGCTTGACGGTGCCGTTGGCCTCGGCGGCGGTGGGCTTGGTGAGCGACTGCTCGACGGCGGCCTTGGCCTGCCAGGCGGGGCTGTTCATCAGGTCGTGCCAGGCGGCGGCCTCGCCGTCCGGGATGTACGGGAGGACCTGGACGGTGAAGAGGTGCTCCTGCGCCCCGACGGCCTGCTGCACCTGCTGGTAGTCGGCGGCGGAGAGTCGCCCGGTGGGCCAGCCGCGGGCCAGGATGGCGTCCTCGCGGGCGAGCATCTCCTTGGCCCAGAAGGTGTTCACCAGGGTCTTGGAGACCCAGGTGACCTCGCCGGCGTCGACGCGGCTGAGTGCGGTGAACAGCCGCAGGTCGACGGCGATCAGGTCGGTGTAGTACGCGTAGAGGGCCTGCTGGTCGATCGAGCCGTGGTCGACGGCGGTGCGCTGCTCGGCGAGCTTGCCCATCGCCTGGCGGGCTTCGGTGACGGCGGTTCGGACCTCTTCGGGGGCGCTGTCGGCGGTCTCGCCGGAGAGGACCTGGAACTGGCGGACCGCGTCGTCGGTCTGCTGGCGCTGGCGGCGCAGCTGGTCGGTGTTGCCGCCGGGCCGGGCGAGCGCCTCGGCGCTGAGCCGGCGTTCTTCCTGGAGGCTGTAGTAGACGATGTTGGACGGCTGGCCGGCCTTCTGGGCGAGCAGGCCCTGGGCGGCCTGGCGCTGGAAGTCGAAGACGGTCTCGCCGCTGGTGACCGCCCACAGGGCGGCCAGGGCGATGCTGGGGACGACGGCGAGGACGAGCAGCGCCGTCCGCAGTGACAGGCGCGGACGCCTGCGGGGGGCCTTCGGCGTCGGGGGCCGCCGATTCGCACGCGCGCGCAGAGCAGTCTCCTTGGGGATGGCGGCCGGCCTGAGCGGGGCGGCCGTCCGGGGCACGGGCTTGACGAGGCGATACTAGTCATACCGTGTGATTGGAGTGAAAGTGCGTTCGCCGCCTGGGCCGTGGTCACACACGCTCCGGACACAATGTCATCTGACGGTTGATCGTGCGTGCTCGAAGCATCCCAGTTCGGAGCGGGTTGACGAGGCGTCGGCCATCGGAGCGGGCGGCCGGGTGGCCGCCGTGTGAAAACTGTGTGTCCGCGCTCCGGATATTCGCCCGACCGGTCGGTCGGTGGCCTCGGTGCCCGCTCCGCCCGCTCCGCTCAGTCGGCCAGCAGGCGCGACCGGGTGGCCTCCAGCTCGGCCGCCAGCACCCGCCCGGCCTCCTCGGGATCGCCCCGGTGCAGCGCCCCGACGAGGTCCGCGTGCGACGCGTAGCCGTGGTTCGGGTCCCCGCTGCGCAGCCCCAGCACCCCCACCAGGTCCACCAGGTGCTCCCTCAGGACCGGCGCGAACTGGGCGAACAGGTCGTCCAGCACCGGGTTGTGCGCGGCCGCCACCACGGCGGTGTGCAGCGCGATGTCTGCGTCCACGAAGGCCGCGTCGTCCGCGCCGCCCGCCGCCAGCCGGGTGGCCAGCGCCGTGTCCACGGAGGTGAGGTCCGTCTCCGTGCGGCGCGCGGCCGCCAGTCGGGCCGCCTGCACCTCGACCATGGTGCGCACCTCGTAGACGTGCGCCAGCTCCGCCCGGCGCAGCCGGGTCGGCCAGTCCAGGGCGGGCCGGTCCGCCGTCACGAACACGCCCGACCCCTGCCGGCTCTGCACCATCCCGGCGCCGGCCAGCGCGCGCAGCGCCTCCCGGACGGTCGAGCGGCCGACGCCCAGCTCCTTCGCCAGGGTCACCTCGCCCGGCAGCTTCCCGCCCACCGGCCAGTGTCCGGCGGTGATCTGCTCCTCCAGGCGTCGGGTGGCCTGGTCGACCAGGGGGGAGCGGTGGAGGGGGCCGAGCGGGGGCATTCGCGTTCACCTGTCAGCTTGTCTGAGGACTTGGTTCGTGGTTAGTCTACCCGGCATGCAGCCGTGGAGTCTCCCTCCGGGTGGCCTTCTTCTTGGTGGCCGCAGCGGGGCGTGACCGGACCGGCACCCCGCTGCGGGGCGCCGTCCTGCCGGTCCACCGGTACCTCCGTAAGGACTCATCATGCGATTCCCGACCCTGCGTACCCCCGCCGGCCCCGTCCCGGTCACCGCCCCCGCCTGGAACCCGCAGCGCCCGGGTGCCATGCCCTCCCACCGCTACCGGCCCGCCCACGAGCGCGTGCACGTCCCCGCGCTGATGCGGCGCTGGCCCGGCCGACGGATCGACCACGCCCCGCTGTGGGTCCCCGTCGACCTGCGCGACGGCAACCAGGCACTGGCCGAACCCATGGACCCGGCACGCAAACAGCGGATGTTCGACCTGCTCCTGGCCATGGGCTTCAAGGAGATCGAGGTCGGCTACCCCTCCGCCAGCCGCACCGACTTCGACTTCGTCCGGCAACTGGCCACCGTGCCCGGCGCGGTGCCCGAGGACGTCACCGTCGTCGTCTTCACGGCGGCGCGCGCCGACCTGATCGACCGCACCTTCGAGGCCGTCGAAGGCCTGCCCCGCGTCGTCGTCCACCTCTACACCGCCACCGCCCCGCTCTGGCGCGAGGTCGTCCTCGGGCGCGACCGGCACGAACTGCGGGCCCTGATCACCGAGGCCGCCACCCACCTGGCACGGCGGGCCGACGGCCGGCCCGGGGTGCGCTTCCAGTTCTCGCCCGAGGTGTTCAACCTGACCGAACCGGACTACGTCCTGGAGGTCTGCAACGGACTCACCGAACTGTGGGACGCCGGCCCCGACCGGCCCGTCGTCCACAACCTGCCCGCCACCGTCGAGATCGCCACCCCCAACGTCTACGCCGACCAGATCGAGTACCTGCACCGGCACCTGGAGCGCCGCGAGTCGGTGATCCTCTCCGTCCACCCGCACAACGACCGGGGAACGGGCGTCGCCTGCGCCGAACTGGCCGTGCTGGCCGGCGCTCAGCGGGTGGAGGGGTGCCTGTTCGGCAACGGCGAGCGGACGGGCAACGTCGACCTGGTGACGCTGGCGCTCAACCTGCACACCCAGGGCGTCGACCCCATGCTCGACTTCTCCGACCTCGACGAGATCCGCCGCACCGTCGAGCACTGCAACCGGCTGCCCGTGCACGAGCGCCACCCCTACGCGGGGGACCTGGTGCACACCGCCTTCTCCGGCACCCACCAGGACGCCATCAAGAAGGGCTTCGCCCACCACGCCAAGGTGGCGGCCGAGTCCGGCGTCCCGGCGCGCGAGGCGCCCTGGTCGGTGCCGTACCTGCCGATCGACCCGGCCGACCTCGGCCGCGACTACGAGGCGGTCATCCGGGTGAACAGCCAGTCCGGCAAGGGCGGCATCGCCTACCTGCTCCAGACCGGGCACGGGCTGGAACTGCCGAGGCGGCTCCAGATCGAGTTCTCCCGGGTCGTGCAGGAGGCCACCGACGACAGCGGGCGGGAGGTGACGGCGGAGGGACTGTACGGGCTCTTCCGCGCGGAGTACCTGGACGCGGCGCCGGACTGGCCGTGGCAGGCCGGCGACGACTGGGCGGAGGTGGACGGCCGGCGCGGCGAGGGCGCCGGGCCGCTCGACGCGGTGGCCGACGCGCTGCGGGTCGACATCCTGCACTTCAGCGAGCACGCCGTCGGGGCTGGTGCGGGTGCGGGTGCGGGTGCGGGCGCTGGTGCCGGCTCCGGTACCGACGCCGTCGTCTACGTCGAGGCCCGGGTCGGGGGACAGGTGGTGTGGGGCGCCGGGCGGGACGGCTCGGTGCTCACGGCGGGCGTACGGGCGGTGCTCAGCGCCGTCGGCCGCGCGCAGCGGGGGTGACGGACGGGCCGCCGTCGGCCGTCGCGCCGGAGTGACCCGTACGGACGGGAGTTGTACGGAGACGGCCCACCGCGACACCGTGCGCGGTGGGCCGCGCCGCCTACATCGGTTTCGGTGCGATCACCGCGAACGGCGCGCCCTGCGGGTCGGTCACCACCGACATCCGGCCCGCCACCATGTCGAACGGCGGGGCGAGGACGGTGCCGCCGTGCTTGACCAGGGCGTCCACGGTGGAGTCGACGTCGTCCACCGCGAAGTACGTCAGCCAGTGCGCGGGCGTGCCGGGCGGGTCGTCGGCGAGCAGCGAGGCCCCGCCGACGGCCCGGCCGCCGACCCGCAGCTCCCAGTACTGCTCGGCGCCCTGCGCCGGCTCGATCTCGATGCCGAACGCCTCGCCGTAGAAGGCGGTGGCGCCGGGCAGGTCGCTGGTGTGCAGCTCGTTCCAGATCAGCGCGCCACTCTCGTTGACGACCCGGGCGCCGAAGAACTCGCCCGGCTGCCAGACGCCGAACACCGCGCCCTGCGGGTCGGCGGCGATCAGCATCCGGCCGAGCTCGCCGACGTCCATCGCCGGGACGAGCAGGGTGCCGCCCGCGCCGACGATCGCGTCCTGGGTGGCCTGGGCGTCGGTGGTGGACAGGTAGCTGGTCCACACGGTCGGCGGGGTGGGCATCCCCTCCGGCGCCATCGCCGGTCCGATCCCGGCCGACGGCTTGCCGTTCAGCTCGCAGACCGCGTACCCGCCGAACTCGGCCGGGCCGACCTGCCCCTGCCAGCCCAACAGGTCGCGGTAGAAATCCAGTGCCGCCTGCTGGTCCTGCGCCATCAGATCGACCCAGCACGGGGTGCCGGTCGGGTACGGAGTGGTGACTTCGGGCATTCTCGCTCCTTCAGGTGAGGTCCTGCGTCGGTCACCCTCTCGTCGCGGACCGTGCGCCGCCACTCGACACGCTGTCACGACCCGCCGGGCGGCCGGTGACGAGCCGGTCAGCACCGGTCAGCGCCGGTCACCGCCGTCGAAGCGGGCAGAGCGGGGGCGTTTCGGAGGTGGGGCCGAACGTCCGGGGGCACGCCACGGCGGCGACCGACCGGAGCTGCTGGCCGGGTGTCCAGTACGTCCACACCACGTCGTGCGGGAACGTGTCGAGGAACGCCAGGGCGTGATCCAGCCGGGTGAACGCGGGGAGGTCGGCCTCCGAAGCGGGGGAGTCGGCGAGCTGCTTGCCCAGCCAGTCGAGCGCCTCGGCGGGGTCGTTGGTGGTGAGCCTGATCTGCGCCGCCGACTTGGCGAGCCAGTGCATGACCTCCAACGGCGGTATGGGGCTGCCCCATTCGGGCCGCGAGCCGTTCTGCGGTTCCGGCGACCGCCGCTCGGCGTCGTCGGGTCGCTTGCTGCCCGCCCACGCGTAGCAGTGCCAGTGGAGGCCGGGCCTGTTCCAGTGATCCATGAGCGCCCTACCCTGGGTGTGAGGCGGGCCCCGCTCCCAGTTGCGTTGGGAGCGGGGCCCGCTGGTGCGAGGTGGTGCGTCAGGCGGAGGCGGTGAAGCGGTCCGGGTCGATGCCGGCGGAGCTCAACTCCACGGTGGTGAAGCGCAGTTCCCGCCCCGGCGCCTTGGTGTCGCCCATCACCCACAAACCGCCGGCCACCCCCGGCACCTCCTGCAGGGTCACGCACGACTCCCCGTCGTCACCCCCACCCTGGTTCCCGCCACGCGCCTTGTAGGCGGCGAGTCCGGCCGGGATCTCGATCTCGTACAGGTCGCTCACTGCACTGCCTTCCTGTTCGGTGAAAGGGGAATCCGTTCCCACGCGGTGGTGCACCCGCACGCGGTCGGATTCCCCAAATGGCCGGATGCGGGAGTCTGTTGGGTTTGCCTCACGCGGCGGTGTCCGGGTTCAGGCACTCCCCGACCTCGCGATGCTTCCGCCGGAGGACCGTCACGTCCGTGAGCTTCGAACGGTCCAAGCCCTCCGGGTCCTTGAACGCCTCCCGCGCCATGGCGTCGTGCCAGCAACAGGTGGGGCACAGTCCGGAGTCCGGTGCGGCCGGCTCGGGTTCACGCTGGGCGATCTCACGCAGAGACATCTGGCCGGCTCCCTTCCTGGGGCGCTTCGTTGATGAGGAAGACGCTACGGAGGGTAGGCGGTTGGTCTCTACGAGGTTCTACAAGATTGCACGCCCATCACCCGAGTGCATCAATCGCCGCCGTGATCAGCGCGCGGGCCGGGGTGCCGTACACCGCTATGTCGGACAGCTTCTGAAACGCGGCGAGGTACTGGGCGATCTCGCCCGGCGCGGTCATGGTCACGGCAGCGGTGAGGGTTTCGACCTGCGCCTGTTCGCTGTCGTAGACGCTGAACGTCTCCAGTGGCCAGATGTCCCGGTCGGCGTTGAGGGGGATGACCCCGAGCGACACGGCGGGCAGGGACATGATCGCCAGCAGGTAACCGAGTTGCCCAGACATCGCGTCCGCGTCGCCGACCCGGTATCGCAGGACGGACTCCTCCACCACCACGGCGAACCGGTGGTCGCCCTCCCGCAGGATGTGCGACCGTGCGAGCCGGGCGGAAACGGCGTCTGCCACGTCATCGGGCGTGCCGCGAAAGCGGGTGATGGAAGAGAGCAACGCCGTTGCGTAACCGTGGTTCTGAAACAGCCCGGGAACCACTGTCGAACAGTAGACCCGGAACACGCGGGTGCGCTCGAACAGGGGCACATAGGAATCCTGCAACCTCCTGAGCCCGGTACGCTGGAGGCGCTTCCACTCCACGTACATCTCATCCGCTGAGCGTGATGCGGCGATGAGATCGGCGGTCTGATCGTCGGCTCTGCACAGCCGACACCAGATCCGAATGTCCTCATCGGACGGCGGAGTTACCGCGTTGATGATCCGAGACGATTTCGAGGGATGCCAGCCGGCTTGGCGAGCCAGCTCACGCCCGTTGAGTCCAGCGTCCTTGCAGAGGTCTCGCAGGCGGGCGGCGAGCGCTTTGCGTGCTGATTGGACGCTGGATGACGGAGATGTGGGCATGAGCTGGCAGTCCGGTGCTTCGTAGGTCAGATCCGATAGTTCTCGTGAGGAACGGCCCGCGACCAGACCGCTTCGAACGCCGAGGCGCAGAGCTTCGCCACGGCAGGATCCCCCGTCACCTCGTCGCCCAGATAGGCACCCGCCCCCGAGAAGTGGCCGAACCTCACAACCGTGTCGTCGAACACCCAGAAGTCGTTACCGGGAAGGGCGAGGTCAGATGCCCGGCGACGCGGCAGCCACCGGATCTGCTCGCCCGCGGACACATTGGCGAACGTGCCTTCGTGGAGGTACTGCGTGTACTCGCTGACCGGCTCGGAGACGATTCGCGCGCGGCGGATCTCGACACCCCGCGCCACCGCGCCCGATACGAGATCGAGCCAAGGGCGCCACCAGGAGGCGCGGTCGGCCAGGTTGTGGCGATGTCCCGCCCGCCATGCGGCGACGCGCGGGGCCTCGTCCGGGTCGTCGTACGAGTCCCGCATCTCAAGGTGAACCGCCGAGCGCTGGGCGGCGTCCAGAAGCTCAACGAACGTGGGCGCCTTCGGCGACATCAATAGCCTCCCTGAGAGCGGCAGCCATGCGGACGGGCAGCCGCAGCACGGTCTCACTGTCGGGGATCGGCCCTGCGGCCAAGCACTCCTCTTCGGTTGCCTGGTCGACCTTCCAGCCCTGAATGACGAATTCCCCCGCGTCCTTGTCGACCCACACCGTCGGGCAGTTGGCCCCATCCGTGTTCGGGTCCTTGGCGATGAAGGTTAGTGCCATCGTTCCCTCCGTGCCTCGCGGTTGCATGGATGTGCAAGACCATCCACCCGCAGCCAGGCTGTAGTCAAGAGGTTACAAGCGGTTGATCTGCGCACTCGGGTGATCCGGGCACTCATTGTGACCGGCATGGAGCCGGGGCGGCGCTGGGATTGTGCGGCCTTCCGAGCCTGAGCCCAGGGAGGCCGCCGTGTCCCGAACGCCGCAGCAGATCTTCCGCATCCGGGACGGGAAGATCGCTCGACTGCGTGACTACTTCGGGCCTGAGCTGGCGAGTTGATGAGCTGAGAACATCCGACCAGTCACGGGTGGCGTCACGCCAGGGTGCGGAAGAAGGTCCGGATGTCGGTCACCAGCAACTCGGGCTGTTCCAGGGCGGCGAAGTGGCCGCCGTGGTCGAACTCCGTCCAGTGCACGATGTTGTCGATGCGTTCGGCGAAGGCGCGGACCGGCAGGGTGATGTCGTGGGGGAAGACGGCCATGCCGGTGGGGACGGTGGAGGGGGTGGCCTCGGTCCAGCCGTTGCGGGCCGACTCCTTGTACAGCCGCGCGGAGGAGCCGGCGGTGGCGGTCAGCCAGTACAGCATCACGTTGGTGAGGAGGTGGTCCCGGGGCACGGCACCTTCGGGAACGCCGCCGTCGCAGTCCGTCCATTCGCGGAACTTCTCGACAATCCAGGCGAGTTGGCCGACCGGTGAGTCGGTGAGCGCGTAGCCGACGGTGTGCGGGCGGGTCGCCTGGACGGCGGTGTAGCCGGAGGTTTCGGCCTGGTGGCGGGCCCAGGTGTCGAGCCGTTCGCGGTCGAGGGCGTCGAGGGTGGACGGGTCGCCGGTGGGGAAGGTGGGGGAGGTGTTGACGTGCACGCCGATGACCCGGGTGGGGGCGGCGAGGCCGAGTTCGCGGGAGATGCCGGAGCCCCAGTCGCCGCCCTGGGCGCCGTAGCGCGGGTAGCCGAGGCGGTCCATCAGTTCGGCCCAGGCACGTGCCACACGCCGGTAGTCCCAGTCGAGTTGGCCGGTCGGTCCGGAGAAGCCGTAGCCCGGGATGGAGGGCGCGACCACGTGGAAGGCGTCGCGCGGGTCGCCGCCGTGGGCGCGGGGGTCGGTGAGCGGGCCCAGGATGTCCAGGAATTCGGCCACCGAGCCGGGCCAGCCGTGCGTGATGATCAGCGGGGTGGCGTCGGGTTCGGGTGAACGGACGTGCAGGAAGTGCACGTTGGCGCCGTCGAGGGTGGTGGTGTACTGCGGGAAGGTGTTGAGCCTGGTTTCGTGCTCGCGCCAGTCGTAGCCGGTCCGCCAGTACTCGGCCAGGTCCTGGAGGTAGTGGAGCGGGACGCCGTAGTCCCAGTCGGCGCCGGGCAAAGAGTCGGGCCAGCGGGTGCGGGCGAGGCGGTCGCGCAGGTCGTCGAGCTGGTGCTGTTCGATGGCGATGCGGTAGGGGCGGATGTCGGTTTCGGCGGTCATGGCGGGGCCTTTCGAAGCATGGGGTGGGGTCAGGTCGTCGGCAGGATGTGGGCGAGCAGGGCCGCTTCCAGGTCGCGCAGCGGGAAGGCCGGGTCCTCGGCGGCGAGGGTGAGGCCGCCGCGGATGCCGGCGAGGAGGAGCAGGCGGGCGGCGGCGGGGTCGGGGACGCGGCAGGCCGCCAGGGCTTCGTCCAAGGCCTGTAGGAGGTCGGCGGAGGCGAGGTCGGCGCCTGCGGCGACCAGGACGGCGCGGGCTTCGGGGTCGGCGAGCAGGGCGGAGACGGCCCGGCTCTCCTCGACCTCCTCGGGGGCGGAGTCCAGGCCGAGCAGGGCGGAGCGGACCAGGAGTTGCAGGGTGGCGGCGGGGCTGTCGGCCGGTTGGGCGGCGAGCGCCGCGCGGGTCCGTTCGCGCCAGCCGTCGGCGATGTCGATCAGCAGGCCGTCCTTGCTGCCGAAGTAGCGGGAGGGCAGTCCGTCGGCGACGCCGGCCCGGGTGGCGACCTGGCGCAGGGTGGTGGCGCGGTAGCCCTGTTCGGCCATGAGCAGGACGGCGGCGCGCCGGATCTTGGCGCGGGTCGCTTCGCGGACGGCCGCCGAGGCCTCAGGCGTGCGGGGCATGGGGGCGTCCGGTGTTTGGTTGAACCATTGTTCAATATAAACACACGGCAAAGGTCCGCGTCACGCCCGGCGCGGGCCCCGGGGAGTCGGAGCTGGCGGGGCAGCCGCTAGCCCAGTTCGTAGCGGACGATCTCGTCGGTCGCGGTGGTCACGACGAAGCCGGTCTTCACCAGGACCCTTCCCGAAGCGGGGTTGCCCACGCGGTGCTCGGCGGTGACCCGTGGGGTGCGGTGGTGGGCGAGGAACCGGCGCACCGCTGTGGTGGCGTAGCCGTGACCCCAGGCGTCCTCGCGCAGGATGTAGCTGAGGCTGCCCGTGTGGCCGGTGATGCGGAGCCGGACGATGCCGAGCAGGTCGTCGTGGACGTCGATGCCGAGGATGCGTGCGGTGCGCGGCCGGCGGGCGTCGGCCTCCTGGGCTTCGCGTATGTAGTCGTGGGCCTGGGCGGCGGTCATCTGGCCGAACCACAGGTCGGCGACCGACCTGCCGCTGTAGATGCGGCGGACGGCGTGGGCGTCGCCCGGCCGGAGCTCGCGCAGGTGCACCCTTCCTCCAAGTCGTGGCGTCGGTCCGGGGCTTCCGCGCGCCGCGCGGGAAGCCGACGGGAGGCCCCGGGCCCGGACGGCTCAGGCGAAGATGAGGCGGAAGATCTGGTTGTGGACGAAGAAGCCGCCGGGCTGGCCGGGGATCGGCTGCAGGTTGAACGTCTCGGCGAACTGCAGGGGCTTGTCGAAGGCGTTGTCGATGAGGAGGTTGCCCGTGACGGTGACCAGTACGCCGTTGCCCGGGGCGGGCTGTGCGTCGGTGGTGTTCACCTTGTGCTTGACGGTGGCCAGTTGGGGCGTCGTCAGCTTCGCGAGGATGTTCTGCTGTCCCTGGACCTGGGCGTTCTCCCAGGTGAGCATCGACTCGGGTCGGTAGAGGCTGTTGAGGTTCGGGCGACCCGAGATGCCGGAGTCGAAGGTGTTGTAGTAGTGCGGCACGAACGAGTTGGCAACGGCGTTGAAGTCCATGCGCGGAACGTACCAGTCCGCTCACAGCGGGTGTGCGCTGTTTGACGGAACTGCCACCGGGGTGACCGGATCCCCTTATCCTGGACGGCTCCTGACGAGCCCGGTGCCCGTGCCCGTCTTGACCCTCCCGTCGTGGGAGAGCCGACAGTGGAGTGCAAGCACGTCGATGAGGTCGATGAAGCGGTGCTGTTGAGCCTCGGAGAGGTCGCGCGGCTTCGAGCGCCCTGCTGCCGGCGGCCAGTGTTCCGGCGCACCGCCGGTGTCGGTGGGTGCGGGTAGCGTGAGCGCACGTGGGCAGTTGGGCCGACACCCGGGGGGACCGATGGAGAACGCGCCGGACCACGGCCGGACCGTGCGGAACGGTTCGCTCGCCATGATCGGCCTGGGGGTCCTGCTGTTCGTCCTCAGCCTGGTCTACCTGATACCGCACGACATGGGGGTGACGTCGGCTCTCCGCAGTCGCGGCGTCCACATGCCGGCGGTCGTCACCGAGTGCACTGAGGTGAGCGCGCCGCAGGACAACCCGGCGGGCAACGCCAACTGCCGGGTGCGGTTCACGACCTCCGAGGGGGCGTCCGTCGAGACCCGACTCGCCTACGTGACCGACACCGTCAAGGCCCGCGACACCGTGGCGGTGGTGTACGACCCCCGGCACACGGACGTCGCCGCCCTTGCTTCGAGCATCGGTTTCTGGAACTCACTGGGCCGGAACGCGCTCGATGTGGTCGCACTGGTGGCGTCCGTCGTCATGACCCTGCTGGGCCTCGCGGTCCATCTCGCGTACCGCCGGCTCACCCGGGCACGCAGGCGGCCCACCGCTCTTTAGGCGGTGAGGAGTGGGAAGTCGGCCCCGCCGATGTGGCCGTGCCGCGCTTGCCGCCAGTCGATGTAACTATTACAGTTACGACATGGAGAGGGGTGATGGGCGGCATGAGCGCGAACAGTAGGTTGACCGTCGCCGCACACGCCCTGACCTGGATCGGGCTGTACCAGCGCCGTGGCCACGAGGTCGCCACCTCCGAGCAGATCGCGACGAGCGTCAACACCAACCCCGTGGTGATCCGCCGCCTGCTGGCCCAGCTGCGCACGGCGGGCCTGGTCGACTCGCGAAGGGGTGCCGGGGCCGGCTGGACGCTGTCGCGGGACCTGTCGGCGATCACCCTGCTCGACGTCTACGAGGCGGTGGAGCCAGGGCCGATCTTCGCCCTGCACCCCGCCACGCCCGACCCCGAGTGCGTCGTGGGCCACGGCATCGCTCCGGTGATGGCCGCCGTCTACGACGGGATCGAGGCCACCCTCCGCCGGGAGCTGTCGGGAACCACGCTGGAGGATGTGCTGCGCGATGTGCTGAAGGCCGCCTAGCCTCGGCCGTGGCAGTGCTTCCCGCGCCGGTTTTTGCGCCCAAAAATGTAACAAGAATAGTTACGTCAAGATTCGGAGAATCTCATGGGACAGCTGGACAACAAGACCGCCCTCGTCACCGGCGCCTCCACCGGCATCGGCCTGGCCATCGCCCGCCGCTTCGCCGCCGAGGGGGCGACCGTCTACCTCACCGGCCGCCGTGAAGCCGAGCTGGCGGCCGCCGTCGAGCAGGTCGGCAGCCGGGGCATCGGCGTCCGGGGCGACGTGTCGAAGCTCGACGACCTCGACCGGCTCTTCGCCGAGATCACCGAACGCAGCGGCCGGCTCGACATCGTCGTGGCCAACGCGGGCCTCGGGGACTTCGGCCCGCTCGGCGAGATCACCGAGGAGGAGTACGACCACACCACCTCCGTGAACCTCAAGGGCACGGTGTTCACCGTGCAGAAGGCGCTCCCGCTGCTGTCGGCCGGCGCCTCGGTGATCCTGCTCTCGTCCAGTGCGGCCCTGCGCGGCGTCCCGGGTCTGGGCGTCTACGCCGCGACCAAGGCCGCGATCCGCAGCCTCGCCCGCACCTGGGCCACCGAACTCGCCGGTCGCGGCATCCGGGTCAACGCCCTCACCCCGGGCCCGGTCACGACCCCCGGCGCCGACGAGCTGCGGGCCGCGTCCCCCCAGGTCGATCAGGCCGTCGCCACGACCCCGCTCGGTCGCGTCGGCCGACCCGAGGAGGTCGCCGCCACCGCCCTCTACCTGGCCGGGGACCAGAGCTCCTTCACCACCGGCGCGGAACTGCTCGTCGACGGCGGCCTCACGCAGCTCTAGGGCTGTTCCGTCTCGGCACGGAACCTGAGCGGGGTGGAAAGGCGGAGTGGGAAGTCGGCCCAGCCGACTTCCCACTCCCTCACCGGACTTCGGTCAGCGGCACAGGGCCGTGTCCACGACGTTCTCGACGTGCTCCGAGCCGGCGGCGTCCGGCGGGACGGTGGTCACCGCGATGTTGACGGCGCGGCCGTCGTCCGTCGCCCCGCCCCGGGTCTCGTAGCCGGGGATGTCGCCGCCGTGGCCCCAGTAGACGCCGCCGCAGGACAGCGGTCGGCTGATGAGCCCCAGGCCGTAGGCGGCGCCGCTGTCGCCGATGGGGACGGTGGTGCGCATCTGGGCGAGCTGGGCCGGTTGCAGGAGGCGGCCGCCGAGGAGGGCGGTGAAGAACTGGTTGACGTCGGAGTTGGTGGAGATCATCTGGCCCGCCGCCCCGCCCGCGGAGGGGTCCAGCTCGGTGAAGTCGATCAGGTGCCCGTCGGTCGCGTCCTTGAGGTAGCCCTGGGGGTGGGCCTCGCGGATGGTCCGGTCGCCCTGGGCGGGGTAGTAGGTGTGCCGCAGGCCGAGGGGCTTGATGATGCGCTGGTCAATCTGTTCGGCGATGGGGCGGCCGGTGACCTTCTGGACGACCAGGCCGGCGAGCACGTAGTTGGTGCTGCTGTACTTGAAGCTCGCCCCCGGGGCGAAGTCGGCCTTGTGCTGGAAGGCGATGTCCAGCAGGTCGCGCGGCTCGAAGTACCGGTGCTGGATGGAGGGTTCGTCGATGTAGCCCTCGTAGTCCGGGAGCCCGCTGGTGTGCTGGAGGAGCTGGCGGACCGTGATGTGGCGCCCGTCGATGCCGTCGCCGCGGACCAGGCCGGGGAGGTAGGACTCGACGGGCTCGTCGAGCCCGATCTTCCCCTCGCCGACCAGCTGCAGCACGACCACCGCGGTGAACGTCTTGGTGTTGCTGCCGATCCGCACCTGGCCGTCGACCGGCACCTTCGCGCGGGTGGTGACGTCGCCGACCCCCGCGGTGTAGGTGCGGGTGCGGCCGTCACGGCCCTGGACGCCGGCCAGCGCGGCGGGCAGGCCGTCGTCACGGACCAGCGCGTTCAGCCCCTGCTGGACGGCGTCCGGGCGGGGGGCGGCGGCTGCCGTGGACGGTGCCAGGGCGGTGCCCGCGGTCATGAGGCCGACGGCCACCGCGGCCGCCGCCGCCACGACGACCCCGCGCCGACCGGCCTGCGGGCGCCGGGAGGAGAGCCGGGACGAACGCCGGGAAGAAGGCCGGGAGGAAAGCGGCTGCCACATCTGCTCACGCACGAGTCAACTCCGGTGCAATCAAGGGGAGGCCGGGAGGTCCTCCCCGGGTGTGATCGCCAGTCTGCTCGGGCGGCTCGTCGATGACCTCCCCCGACCGGGGGAGCACTTTCTCCCACGTTTCCGCGATGCGCACCGACCGCGCCGACCGTCCCGCACGCCGACCGCCCGCACGCCGACGCGGGGCCGGCCCGACGGGGGTGCGGGCCGGCCCCGCGGGCCTGGTCGGGCGGTCGTGATCGGCCCGGTCGTGATCGGCCGGTCGTGTTCAGCCGGTCGCGCCGACCGCTACTCGGTCAGCATCTTCTCGCCGGCGTCCGGCAGCTTGGCGCCGTTCTTGTCGAAGAACTGCCACGACGTCACCTTCTTGCCCGGCTGCTCGGGGACCACCAGCCGCTGGTACGGGGAGTCCCCGACGGCCTTCAGCCACGGTTCCATGACCGAGCCGTCCGACCAGGTCACCAGGACCTTGCCGACGTCCGGGCCGAGGGCCATCACGGCGAGCTTGATCGGGAGCGGACCGGGCGTGCCGGCCTTGTCCCGGGCGCCCATCAGGCCGCCGCTGAACGTGTCGGCCATCCGCGGGTCGACGTGGCCCGGCGCCGGGTAGCTGCCCGCGTTGTCGTACGGCTGGCGCACGTCGTCCAGGGTGACGTAGTCGTTCACGACGTCCTCGGTGGGCTGCCAGTACTGCTGGATGAACGCCTCCGTCGGCTTGTCGAGTGAGGAGTCGACGGCGTGGCGCTCCTCCCAGACGGCCACCGCCTGCTCGTACGCCCGCTCCTTCGGGGCGACCGGCCAGAGTGCCGTCCAGAGCTTCCACGTCTTGCCGTCGGGGGTGCTGCCCTGGGCCAGCGTCACCCGGACCGGGGTGAACGGATCCCGCTCGGCCGTCGCCGTGCCGGACGGCTGGGCGGCCGGACCGCCCCCGGTGCCGCCGCCGGGACCGCCGTTGGCCGGGACGAGCGACTGGGTGCCGCTGCTCGCGGGGGAACTGTGCAGACCCGCCATCGTCCCGCCGCCCAGCACCACCACGGAGGCCAGCGCGAGCGCGCCGACCACCGACCGGCGACGGCGCCGGATCCGGCGGCCGCCCGCCATGATGTCCGCCATCGGCGCCGGGCCGACCTTGGCCCCGGCCGCCACCTCCGCCAGGCCGAGCCCGACCCACACGTCGCCGTCGTCGCCCGCCGCGCCCATGCCGACCGTCCCGCCGTTGCCACCCGCGCTCATACCGCACCTCCGATGCTCGTCATGCCCTTGATTTCCTTCAGCGCTGCGGCCCCCCGCAGTCTCGCGATCCCCTTGGCCGCGTGGCTGCGCACGGCTCCGGCCGAGCAGCCCATCGCCTCGGCGGCCTGACTGTCGCTCAGGTCCTCCCAGTACCGCAGCACCACAGCCTCGCGCTGGCGGGCCGGCAGGGCGGCCAGCGCCGTCATCAGCGCGCCGCGCTGGTCGGAGCGGGCGTAGCAGTCCTCCGCTCCGGCCTCGTCCGGCACCGCGTACACCAGCAGCTCCGGCGCGCGGCGGCGCCAGCGGCGGGCGTGTTCGTTCACCAGGATCCGCCGCACGTAGCTGTGCGGATCGCCGGCCCGTCGCACCTTCGCCCAGGCCGCGCAGGCCTTCTCCGCCGCGGACTGCACCAGGTCCTCGGCCGCGTACTGCTCCCCGGCCAACAGGTACGCCGTCCGCAGCAGCCGTGGCCAGGCCCCGACGATGAACGCCTGGAACTCCTCGTCCCGGTCGGTCTTCGTGCCTCCCATGAGCACCTCCTCACCCACCTAGAGCCCGGAAGCGGCCCAAAGCGCTTACTCCCGCCGATCACCAAACCGGTTGGCGCCCCCCGGGGGCGTCGATACGATCCGCGGATGATCCTCTCCCATGACGTATCTCATGACCTGCCGGGCAACCGCCCCACCGTGGTGCTGCTGCACTCGTCCGTGTGCGACCGGAGGATGTGGGACCCGCAGTGGCAGGGGCTGGTCGACGCGGGCTACCGGGTGATCCGGGGCGACTTCCGGGCCTTCGGCGACACGCCGCCGGCCGACGCCCCGTACAGCGACGCGCAGGACGTGCTGGCGCTCCTCGACCACCTGGGCGTCGAGAGCACCGCGCTGATCGGCGCCTCGTACGGGGGGAAGGTCGCCATGGACGTGGCGGCGCTGCGCCCCGGGGCCGTCACCGCGCTGGCCCTGCTCTGCTCCGGGGCGTCCGGGCACGTCGCCGGTGACGCCCTGATGGCCTTCGCCGCGCGGGAGCGGGAACTCCTCGCGACCGGGGACGTGGAGGGCGCCGTCGAGCTCAACGTCGAGAGCTGGCTGGGCCCGGAGGCGGGCGACGAGGCCCGCGAACTCGTCCGCCGGATGCAGCGGCGCGCCTTCGAGGTGCAGGCGGACGCCGAGGTCGGCCCCACCGACGACGAAGCGGACCTCTCCCGGATCACGGCGCCCTGCCTGGTCGTGACCGGCGGCCACGACCTGGACGACTTCCGGCAGATCGCCGACTCCTTGGCGACCCGGATCCCCGGTGCCCGCCGGCTCGAACTGCCCTGGGCCGGCCACTTCCCCGGTCTGGAGCGGCCCGAGGAGACCTTCGAGCTGCTCACCGGATTCCTCCGCGAGACGGCGTAGGCGCCCCGAGCAGCGCTGCCTCAGCCGGCGGAGCCGCGCCGGCCGGGGCGGGGCGGGTCTGGGCAGGCCGGGTCGGGGGAGGACGGATCGGGACAGGCTTGGCTGGGGCAGGCTGCGTCGGGATCGTCCAGCAGCAGCTCCAACAGCGGTACGGCCGCCTCCAGTCGGCGGCACTGCTGCGGGGTGAGCCGCGTGCTGCGGCGGGCCAGCAGAGCGGAGCGCTCCCGGCGGATCCGGGTGATCGCCGCCAGGCCGGCCGGCGTGAGTTCGAGCAACTGGGAGCGGCCGTCCAGCGGGTCGGGGGTCTTGGCGATCAGGCCGTCGGCGGTCAGCGGGGCGATCGTACGGAGCACGGACGGCACGGCCACCCCCTCCCGCGCGGCGAGTTCGCCGAGCCGCAGCGGGCCGTGCACCTCCACCCGGGCCAGGGCGGAGAGTTGGGCGACGGTGAGGTCCTGGCCGCCGGAGGCGCGGGCCATCTGCCGGTTGAGCCGGCCGATCGCCAGCCGCAGCCGGACGAGGGCCTCGGCGGAGAGACCGGCCCCGGCTCCGCTGTGGCTCCCGGTCCCGGTGTCGGCCCCGGCATCGGCATCGGGGTCGGTCACGGTGTCGGCGTCAGTCACGGCGTCGGTGTCGGCGTCGGTCGCGGCATCGCGCCCGGTCATGGCCTGCGGGCCTTTCCGTGCGGTGCGGGCCGGTTCGCGCCGGGCCGTCCGGCGGCCTCGCCCGCGCCCGGCCGGGGGCGGCGGGGGCGCCGCGGCCCGGTCCGCTCGCGCACCAGCGAGGCCGCCGCGGCGACCAGCGACATGGCGATCGCCAGCCAGAACACCACGACCAGGCCGTCGTGGAAGGGGCCCGAGATCAGTTGCGGGAAGAACTCCCGGCCGGTCAGCGTCCGGGCGTTGGCCGCCGGGAGCATGCCGAGCACGTGCGGGCCCAGCAGCTGCTGGATCGGGTTGTAGCCGAGGAACGCGGCGAAGAGCGTGCCGACCGGTGGCAGCGAGGCGATGGTGTGCGCGTCGGCGGCGGGCACGCCCTGCGCGGTCAGCCCGGCGGTGAGGGTGTGCGGCAGCGAGCCGGCCAGGCCGGCCACCATCAGGGAGAAGAAGACGCCGATCGAGAGCACCATGCCGGCGTTCTGGAAGGTGGCCCGCATGCCGGAGGCGGCGCCGCGGGCCTCGGCCGGCACGCTCGACATGATCAGCGAGGTGTTGGGGGCCGCGAACAGGCCGCCGCCCAGGCCGTTGAGGAACACCAGGACGGCGAACCACGGGTAGCCGAAGTCGGTGGGCAGGAGCAGCAGTCCGGCGAAGGACAGGGCCATCACCACCAGCCCGCCGGAGGCGAACAGCCGGGCCCCGGCCCGGTCGGAGAGGTAGCCCGAGACCGGCCCGGCGGCCAGGAAGCCGACGGTCAGCGGGACGAGGTAGATGCCCGCCCACAGCGGGGTGTCGGCGTAGTCGTAGCCGTGCAGCGGCAGCCAGATGCCCTGGAGCCAGATGATCAGCATGAACTGGAGGCCGCCGCGGGCGATCGAGCCCAGCAGGGTGGCCGCGTTGCCGCCGGCGAAGACCGGGTCGCGGAACAGCGCCAGCGGGAACATCGGCTCGGCGACCCTGGACTCGACCAGGCAGAAGGCGATCAGCAGCGCCACACCGCCGAACAGCCCGCCCAGCACCCAGGGGCTGGTCCAGCCCATGGTGTGGCCGCCGTAGGGCTGGATGCCGTAGGTGATCGCGGCGAGCAGGGCGGTCAGGCCGACGGCGAAGGTGATGTTGCCCCACCAGTCGATCCGGGCGGGCCGCCGTACGCCGGTCTCGCGCAGCGACCGGTAGGCCCAGACCGTGCCGAGGATGCCGATCGGCACGTTGACCCAGAAGATCGACCGCCAGTTCCACTCGGCCAGCAGCCCGCCCAGCACCAGGCCGATGAAGGAGCCGGCGATGCCCGCGACGATGTTCACCCCCAGCGCCATGCCGCGCCGGTGGGCGGGGAACGCGTCGGTGATGATCGCGGCCGAGTTGGCCATCAGCATCGAGCCGCCGATCGCCTGCACCACCCGCCAGCCGATCAGCCACAGCGCGCCCGGCCCGCCGTGCAGCGGGTCGAGGGAGAGGGCCACCGAGGTGAGGGTGAAGATCAGGAAGCCGGCGTTGTAGATCCGCACCCGGCCGTGGATGTCGCCCAGCCTGCCGAGGGTGACCACCAGGACGGCGGTGACCAGCATGTAGCCCATCAGCATCCACAACAGGTAGCTGACGTTGCCGGGTTGGAGCGGGTCCAGGCCGATGCCGTTGAAGATCGCGGGGAGGGAGATCAGGACGATCGAGGCGTTGATGGTGGCGATCAGGGTGCCGAGAGTGGTGTTGGAGAGTGCGACCCACTTGTACCGCGGATGGTCCGCCGCCACGGCCCCGCGGACCGTGCGGACGCGCCTGCCTCTGCCGTTGTTCGGGATCTTCGTCGCCACCGCTGCCCCCAGGTGAGTGGCAGGCCGGGGGCCGCCAGTCGGAGAGTACTTCGATAGCTTTCGCTAACTAACGATAGTCCGACCATCCTGCTGCCGATACCCCGCAGGCATCCCGGGGGCCGCCACCGGCCACCGGCGGCCGGCCACCGACCGTCGGTGGCCGGCCGCCGGCGGCCCGCTCCCGCGCGGCCGGGGCCCGACGGCCGGCTCGTACGCACAGGCTCACGTCCGGCGGCCCCTGCTTTCCGACGCGGCGCATACACATTTCCGCCACATTCCCGCGGTGCTGCGCCGCCCTTTCGTGGCGCCGGATGTCCGAATTGCCTGACCGGGGCGGCTTCGTGTCGAATTCCTTGACATGACCACCTTCTCATTTTCGTCTGCCACAAGTAAAACTTCGCAAAGAATGGCTCTCCGCAGGGGGGTCGCTGACCTGCGCAATCAACATATTGTTGCAGCTCAGAGGCCTGATGATCACCCTTCGCCATACGGGTGTAACCGGTCGTGTCCGCGCCGACCGGCATTCCGCAGGAGTACGGTTCCGGAGGAATCGCCGGGCGTGCTCGCGAGTAAAGTCGAGCAGCCTTGCGGGACTATTCGCCATGCCGTGGAAAGACGTACCGGGAATTGGTGCGAAGTATGGGTCAGAAAAAGGGTGAGCCGGGGGCCTCGGAGGCCGCCCGCCCGATATCCCTCAAGTTAGCCGTCGAAGTCCTGCGCGGCGTCGCGCAGGTGGACTTCATGCCGTCCGCCGTCTGCGGCCTGTTCTTCGTGGCCGCACTCTTCGCGGCCGGCTGGCGCTACGGCGTCTACGGCCTGCTCGGCAGCGCCGTCGGCACTGCCGTCGCGTACGGCCTGCGGTTGGCGCGCGACGCCGTCGAGGCCGGGCTGCACGGTTACAACGGCTGCCTCGTGGCGCTGGGGTGCGCGGTGTTCCTCGGCCCCGACCACCCCGCCACCGTCGCGGCGGCCGTCCTCGGCGCCGTCGTCGCCGTGGTGGTCACCGCGGGCCTCGGCGCGGTGCTCGACACCTGGAAACTGCCCGCGCTCACCGCGCCGTTCTGCCTGGTCGCCACCGCGACGACGGCCGCGGCGCCCGGCTTCCGCCACCTGTGGCACGGCACCGGCGCCCCGACCGCCCTGGCCGGGCCGGCCGCCGGCCCGACCGGGCTGACCTGGGACCAGCTGTGGCACGGGTTCTTCGCCAACATCGGCCAGATCTTCTTCATGCCCCAGTGGTACGTCGGCCTGCTGTTCCTGGCAGGCATCTTCGCGGCCAGCCGCCCGGCCGGCCTGCTGGCCTGCGCGGGCAGTGCGACCGGGCTGCTCACCGCCTGGACGCTCGGCGCGCCCGCCGACGCCGTCGGCCAGGGGCTGCTCGGGTACAGCGGGGTGCTCGTCGCGATGGCGCTGTGCGGCGTGTTCGTCGCCCCCGGCGGGTGGAGCGCGGCCTACGCCGTCCTCGGCGCGGCCGCCGCCACCGTCCTGACCCCGGCGCTGGCCGCCGCCACCGTGCCGTTCGGCGGCCACGCCTTCACCTGGCCGTTCGTCCTGACCACCATGCTGTTCCTGGCGGCGGTGCCGGCCATTCCCCGGCTGCGCAGGGTCTGACCGGGTTTCGGTAGTCCGAATTCCCGCTCGTGACAGGCGTGTTCATTCGGAGTTCCTGCGGAGTTCCCTCGGAAAGGAAGAGTGATTCCCGTGAATCTCGCCCCGCGTGAGATGGACAAGCTGTACATCTACGTTGTGGCCGATCTGGCCCGCAAACGCCGCGACCGCGGTGTGAAACTGAACTACAGCGAGGCCTGCGCGCTGATCAGCGAGGCGATCATGGAGGGCGCCCGGGACGGGCGCACCGTCGCCGAGTGCATGGAGATCGGCAAGCAGGTCGTCAGCGGCGAGGACGTCATGCCCGGCGTCCGCGAGATGCTGCCGCTGCTCCAGGTCGAGGCCGCGTTCCTGGACGGCACCAAGCTGGTCTCCTGCCACGACCCGGTGGGTGCCTGAGCCATGACCGTACGTCAGGCGGAAGCGGCGACCGGTCCGACGCCGGCGCCGACCTCGGCCCCGCCGCCCGCCGCCACGGTGGTGCTGGCCGGCGGGCACGAGAGCGACGGCGGCCGGGACCTGGCCGCCCTGGTGGAGCGCGAGCCCGCCGTCCACGCCGCGGCCGCCGCCGGCCGGGCGCTCGGCGAGGCCGTCCGCTCGGCGCTGGCCGCCACCGACGGCCCGGTGTGTGTCGTCCCGATGACGCTGGGCCGCGACCCGAAGCTGGTGGCCGACACCGCCCGGGCGCTGCGCTGGCTGGCAGCAGGGGAGGGGCGCGGACGACTCGCCCTGACCGGGGCGTTCGGCGGCAAGGACCACCTCGTCGGCTGGCTGCGGGCCGCGGCCTCCGCCGCCCCCGGGTCCGACGGCGCCGTGCTGGTCACCGCCCCGGCGGCCGGCCCGTTCGAGGACGCGGACCTGTTCCGGATCGCCCGGCTGGTCCGCCAGTACGGCCACCACCGCTGGGTCGAGGTGGCCTTCGCGGGCGGCGACCCCGACCTCGCCGAGGGCGCCGAACGCTGCCGGCTGCTCGGCGCCCGCGAAGTGACGGCCGTACCGGCCTCGTTCGGACCGGCGCTGCGCACCGAACTGCCCGGGGTGCGGGACGGCGGGCCGCTGCTGCGGTCGTCCGCGATCGCCGGCGTCGTCGCGGCCCGCACCGCGGCGGCCCTGCACCTGCTCGGCCACGGCGAGGACGGCATCCTGGCCGGCCTCGACGCCGAGCACGGGCACGGCTACGCCCACAGCCACGGCCCCGGCGGGGACCACTCGCACGGCCACGGCCCCGGTGCCGCCGACGGACACACCCACGGCCACACACATCACTGAACCGACAGAGAGGAAGGGCCCGCCATGTCTGGTGGCGCCACGTACCTGTACGGCGACGACCCGGTGGAGATCAACGCCGGTCGCGCCCAGGTCACCATCACGGTCAGCAACACCGGCGACCGGGCGATCCAGGTCGGCTCGCACTACCACTTCTTCGAGGTCAACCGCGCCCTCGACTTCGACCGCAACGCCGCCTACGGCAAGCACCTGGACATCCCGGCCGGCACCGCCGTCCGCTTCGAGCCGGGCGACACCAAGGACGTCACGCTCGCCGAGTTCGGCGGCCACGGCCGCCTGATCGGCTTCAGCAACCTCGTCGACGGCGGCATCAGGTCGGCCGACACCCGCGCCCGGGCGATCGACCGGGCGATCGCCCTCGGGTTCAAGGGCACCAACCTCGACCACAAGGAAGGCGACCGCTGATGGCCACGCTGTCCCGCAAGCAGTACACCGATCTCTTCGGGCCCACGGTCGGTGACCGCTTCCACCTCGCCGACACCAACCTCGTCGTCGAGATCGAGAAGGACTTCAACCAGGGCCACTACGGCGACGAGGCCGTCTACGGCGGCGGCAAGGGCATCCGCGACGGCATGGCCCAGGACCCGGCCGCCACCTCCGCCCAGGGCGCGCTGGACCTGGTGATCACCAACGTCGTCGTGATGGACGCCGTCCTCGGCGTGGTCAAGGGCGACATCGGCGTCAAGGACGGCTTCATCACCGCCGTCGGCAAGGCCGGCAACCCGCACACCCAGAGCGGCGTGCACCCCCAGCTGGTCATCGGCCCCGGCACCGAGGTGATCTCCGGCGAGCACCTGATCGCCACCGCCGGCGGCATCGACACCCACATCCACTTCATCGCCCCGCAGCAGGTGCAGGAGGCGCTGAGCAACGGCATCACCACCCTCATCGGCGGCGGCACCGGCCCCTCCGACGGCACCAACGGCACCACCTGCACCCCCGGCCCGTGGAACATCCACCGGATGTACCAGGCGGTCGAGGACCTCCCGGTCAACGTCGGACTCCTCGGCAAGGGCAACGGCTCGCTGCCCGGCGCCCTGCGCGAGCAGGTCGAGGCCGGCGTCTGCGGCCTCAAGGTGCACGAGGACTGGGGCAGCACCCCCGCCGCCATCGACAGCGCGCTCGGCGTCGCCGACGAGTACGACGTCCAGGTGGCCATCCACACGGACACCCTCAACGAGGGCGGCTTCTTCGAGGACACCCTCTCCGCCATCGACGGCCGCACCATCCACACCTTCCACACCGAGGGCGCGGGCGGCGGCCACGCCCCCGACATCATGCGGATCGCCGGCGAGCCCAACGTCCTGCCGTCCTCCACCAACCCCACGCTGCCCTACACCGTCAACTCGGTCGACGAGCTGCTGGACATGGTGATGGTCTGCCACCACCTCAGCCACGACATCCCCGAGGACGTCTCCTTCGCCGACTCCCGGGTCCGCGCCGAGACGATCGCCGCCGAGACCGTCCTGCACGACGAGGGCGTCATCTCGATCTTCTCCTCGGACTCGCAGGCGATGGGCCGGATCGGGGAGTCCTTCACCCGCGCCTTCCAGACCGCCCACCACTGCAAGGACCAGCGCGGCAAGCTCGACGGCGACACCGAGCGCAACGACAACTTCCGCGTCCTGCGCTACCTCGCCAAGCTCACCATCAACCCGGCCATCGCCTCCGGCACCGCCGACCACATCGGCTCGCTGGAGAGCGGCAAGCTCGCCGACATCGTGCTCTGGCCGATCAACTCCTTCGGCGCCAAGCCCAAGATGGTCATCAAGGGCGGCGTCATCAACTGGGCGCTGATGGGCGACCCGAACGCCTCGCTGCCCACCCCGCAGCCGGTCTACTACCGCCCGATGTACGGCGCGCTCGGCCGGGCCAAGCAGGCCACCCGGGTCTCCTTCATGTCGCAGGCCGCCATCGACCTCGGCGTCCCGGCCCGACTCGGGCTGGACAGCCGGGTCCTGCCCGTGCGGCGCTGTCGCTCGGTCGGCAAGCAGCACATGGTCCGCAACGACGCGCTGCCGAAGATCGCCGTCGACCCGGAGACCTACAAGGTCACCCTGGACGGCGAGCCGGCCACCATCGAGCCCGCCCGCGAACTCCCGCTCAACCACCTGTTCTACCTCGCGTGAGCCGCTCTCCAGGGCCCGGTTCGTCGGGGCTCGGTACTTCGGGGCCCGGTTCGTCGGGGCTCGCCTCTCCCGGGCTCGGGGGAGGCCTGGACGCCCTGCTGGTCAGCCTCCAGCTGACCGACTCCGCCTTCCCCAGCGGCTTCTACACCCTCTCGCACGGCCTGGAGGGCTACGCACAGGCCAAGGCCGTCACCCCGGACACCATGCCCGACCTGCTCACCGACCTGCTGCGCCACTCGGTCGGCCCCGGCGACGCCACCGCGCTCGCCCTCGCCCACGGCGCCGCCCGGGCCGGCGACTGGGGCCTGCTGGTCGACGTGGACCAGCGGCTGCACGCCACCAAACTCAACCGCGAGCTGCGCCTGGCATCCACCCGGACCGGGCGTCAACTCCTCGACATCGCCCGGGAGTCGATCGGCGGCGAACCGCTGGACCGGTACGCCGAACTGGTCGCCGCCAAGCAGGCCCCCGGCTCCCAGCCGGTGGCCGCCGGAGTCGCCTACGCCTCCGCCGCCGTGCCCGTCGACCAGGCCGTCGCCAGCGACCTGTTCGCCTTCTGCACCAGCTTCGTCGGCGCCGCCCTGCGGTTGCGGCTGACCGACCACCGCAAGGCGCAGGTGGTGCTGCGGGCCGCCGCGCCGGTGATCGAGGAGACCGTACGGGCCGCCCTCGCCCGGGAGTTGGAAGACCTGGGCGGGTGCGTGCCGGTCGCGGACGCGATGTCCGGGCGGCACGAACGGGCCGAGGCCCGGCTGTTCGCCAGCTGAACCGCGTCCGGGAGGTGCGGGCGGGCGCCGGAGTGTCGCAGCTCCCGTTCCTCCCGGACGCAGAACCAACGTCACACCGCATCAGAAGGAGACAGCAATGACCGAGAACGTGCTCCGCGTGGGCATCGGCGGGCCGGTCGGCTCCGGCAAGACGGCGCTCATCGAGGCCCTCGTCCCGGTGCTGATCGCCAACGGCCACCGCCCGGCCGTCATCACCAACGACATCTACACCCAGGAGGACGCGCAGCACGTGCGTCGCACCCTGGCCGGCGTCCTCGACCCCGAGCGGGTCGTCGGCGTCGAGACCGGCGCCTGCCCGCACACCGCCGTCCGGGACGACCCGACGATGAACCTCGCGGCCGGCGCCGAGATGCTGGAGCGCTTCCCCGACGTCGACACCCTGCTGTTCGAGTCCGGTGGCGACAACCTCACGCTGACCTTCAGCCCCGTCCTGGTCGACCTCTTCCTCTTCGTCCTGGACACCGCCGAGGGCGAGAAGATGCCCCGCAAGCGCGGCCCGGGCATCACCGAGTCCGACCTGCTGGTCATCAACAAGATCGACATCGCCCAGTACGTCCGCGCGGACCTCGGCATCATGGAGTCCGACGCCCACCGCGTCCGCGAGGGCGGGCCGGTCGTGCTCACCAACTGCCTCACCGGGCACGGGCTGGACGAGATCGCCACCTTCCTGGAGACCTTCCGCAAGGTCCCGGCATGACCGTCACGGTGGCCGCGGGGGAAGCGGCTGCGGGGGAGGCCGCCGTGCCCCGGCTCGATCCGCGGCACTACGAGCCGGCCCGCGTCCCGTACGCCGTCCGCCGGTACGCCGGGACGCCCGACACCCTGGGTGTCGGGCGCCCCGGCAAGGTCGGCCTGCTGGAGCTGGCCTTCGAACGGATCGGCGAACGCACCGAACTCACCGGCCACTACCAGAAGTCGCCGCTGCAGATCATGCGCCCGCTCTACTTCGACCCGGCCCGCCCGGACCTCGCCGTCACCTTCCTGATGTCCACCGGCGGCGGCATCCTCCAGGCCGACCGGCTCCGCACCGACCTGCGCTGCGGCGCCGACACCGCGACCCACCTCACCACCCAGGCGGCCACCAAGGTCTACCGGATGGAGTTCGACTACGCGACGCAGCTGGTCAACCTGGACGCCGGCCCCCGCGCCTACGTCGAGTACCTGCCCGAGCCCGTCATCCCCTTCGTCGATTCCCGGCTCTACCAGCGCACCGTCCTCACCGTCGACCCCACCGCCACCGTGCTGGCCGGCGAGACCGTCCTCGCCGGCCGCCTCGCCCGGGGCGAGCGCAACGCCTACCAGGTGTTCGCCTCCGACCTCGAAGTGCGGCGCCCCGACGGCCAGTTGATCGCCCTCGACACCGTCCGGCTGGAGCCCCTGGAGGCCGGCGTGACCGGCCCGGCGGTCCTGGCCGGCCACGACGTCATGGCCAGCCTCTACGTCGTCACGCCGCTCGCCCCCGCCGCGCAGGTCGCCGACACCCTGCACGAGGCCCTGGCCGGCAGCGGCCTGCTCCACGGCGTCAGCGTCCTCCCGCACGACAGCGGCGCCTGGCTCCGCCTGCTCGGCTCCGACACCCGCGCCTGCGCCGCCGCCCAGCGCACCGCCTGGGACGCCGTCCGCCGGCTCCTCATCGGCGCCCCGGCTCCGGCCCTGCGCAAGACCTGACCCCGCTCCGCACCTCCCCGTACCTCCCCGCACCTCCCCGAAGCGCCCCGGCGCCTCGGGGAGGGGGCGCGAGGGGGCGAGGGGGCGAGGGGGCGAGGGCGGCCCCGGATGCAGCCGGACCGGCCTGGTCGCAGCATGGAACCGGAGGCTCTCATGCACCGACCCACGTTCGGACCTTCCCCACCCGACCCCGCATCCGGCGGCCCGGCATCCGGCGCGGCAGTCGATCCCGCCCCCGTCCCCGCCCCCGGTCCGGGGCCGGGACGCCAGAGCCGGGGCGGTCTGCGATCCGGCTCGGTCTTCCTCTCGTTCGTGCCGTGGATCGTGTTCGACGTCATCGCCGGGCCGAGCACCTGGAAACTGGCGGCCCTGACGGCGCTGGTCGCCGCGCTCGTCCTCGCCGTACCGGACGCGCGCCACCATGCGCTCAAGGTGCTCAGCATCGTCGGCGTGGCCTTCTTCGCCGTGCTCTGCGTGCTGGGCCTGGCGCTCGACCGGCACAGCCTGATCTGGCTGGAGACCTACGCGCAGGTGCTGTCCAGCGGCGTGCTCGCGGTGGTGGCCCTGGGGTCGCTGGCGTTCACACCGTTCACCGAGCAGTACGCCCGGGAGTCCACGCCGCCGGAGGTCTGGGGTACGCCGCGGTTCCAGCGCACCAACCGGTTGCTGACCGCGCTCTGGGGCGCGGTCTTCCTGATCACCGCGCTCCTGGGGCTGGCGGCCCTGCACGTCGGCTCGGCGAAGGACTGGCTGACCTGGGTCATCCCGGTGATCCTGCTGGTGCTGGCGTTCCGGATCACCCGTTGGTACCCCGAGCACGTGCGCGAACAGGCCCGGCGCGGTCGGTGAGCAGCACACCCGGGGGGCGTCCGGGCGCCGCGGCGGCGGGATTCACCCGGTCGGGTGGATCCGGTGGGACCGCTCCCGGACGGGCGAGGGCCGGCTGGATAGTGAGGAGGCAGTCGCATTCCTCGCTGTTCGCGTTCTCAACTCGCTTCAAGGGGAGGACACATGGTCGGTACGGCGCACCGGAGCACCGGTGTGGAGGGGGTGGAGGGCGGTGTCGGTCTGACGGCTCTCCTGGTCGCCGCGGCGCGCGCGATCGAGACCCACCGGCACGACACCCTGGCGCAGGACGTCTACGCGGAGCACTTCGTGCTCGCCGCGCCGGCGTCCGCGGGCTGGCCGGTCCGGATGCACCAGGTGCCGGACGGGGATGCGAACCCGCTGTGGGGGCGGTTCGCGCGTTACTTCGGCCTGCGGACGAGGGTCCTCGACGACTTCCTGCTCCGGTCGGTGCACGCGGGCGCCCGCCAAGTGGTCCTGCTCGGCGCCGGGTTGGACACGCGGGCGTTCCGGCTCGACTGGCCTCCCGGCTGCACGGTCTTCGAGGTCGACCGGGAGGGCGTACTGGCCTTCAAGCACGGGGTGCTCGGAGGGCTGTCGGCCTCCCCGAAGGCGGCGCGCGTACCGGTCGTCGCCGACCTGTGCGCCGACTGGGCCGGAGCGCTGACCGAGGCCGGCTTCGACGCGGCCGTACCGAGCGTCTGGCTGGCGGAGGGGTTGCTCTTCTACCTGCCCAACGGTGTCGAGACGCAACTCATCGACACGGTCGACCGGTTGAGTGCGGGCGGCAGTGCCATGGCGTACGAGGTCAAGCTGGAGAAGAGCCTGTTGGAGTACCGCGAGAGCCCGCTCTACACCTCGACGAAACACCAGATCGGCATCGACCTGCTCGATCTGTTCGACGGAGAGCCGCGGCCCGACTCCGCGGGCGCCCTGGCCGGCAAGGGCTGGATCACCTCGGTCCACACCCCCTTCGACTTCACCCACCAGCACGGTCGCGGCCCCCTGCCCGAGCCGAACGACGCACTGGAGGGCAACCGCTGGGTGTTCGCGCACAAGCCCCGGGTGTAGGTGCAGGAGGGCGGAGCGCCTCGCTCAGCGGGCGCTCCGCTCCGGGATCAGGACGGGTTTGACCACCCGGCCCGCGTCGCAGTCGCGTTCGGCCTCGTTGATGGCGGCGAGCGGGTACCGGCGGATCAGCTGGTCGAAGGGGAACCGCCCGGCCTGCCACAGCCGGGTCAGCCGGGGGATCAGCAGCGCCGGCACCGCGTCCCCCTCGCAGATGTGCGAGATCCGCCGGCCCCGGTCCAGTGTCCCCGGATCGAGCGACAGCGCGGTGCGGAGCCGGGCCACCAGCCCGAGGTGGCCGGTCGGGCGCAGGGCCCGGAGCGCCTCGTTGATCAGCGGGCCGGAGGCCGTGGTGTCCAGCGCGTACTGGGCGCCACCGTCGGTCAGCCGCTGGATCCGCTCGGCCAGGCCGGGCCGGGGGACAAGGCCGGGCCGGGAGGCCAGGTCGGGCCCGGAGGCGTGGTCGGCCGGTCCGGCGCGCAGCGGGATCGCGCCGAACCGCTCGGCGAGGTTCAGCCGTTCGGTGTAGCGGTCGACGGCCACGGCCACCGCCCCGGCGGCCGTGGCCGCCATCACCGCGGCGAGGCCAACCGCCCCCGCGCCGAGGACCAGGACGGTGTCGCCGGGGCCGGCGCCGAAGGAGTTGAACACCGCCCCGGCACCGGTCAGGAAGCCGCAGCCGAGGGGCCCGAGCAGGTCGACGGGCAGCGAGCGGTCGACCCGGACGGCGTTGCGCGCCGGAACCATCGCGTACTCGCCGAACGAGGACTGGCCGAACCACCGGGGGGCCAGCTCGCCCCCGGCCGCGTCGGTGAACCGCGCCGCCTCCTCCTCGCGCCCGCCGAAGAGGTTGAGCGCGGCGAAGGAGTCGCAGTAGGCGGGGGCCGCACCCAGGCAGTTCCGGCAGTGTCCGCACGAGTCGAAGCTCAGCACGACGTGGTCGCCGACGCTCAGCCCGGTGCCCGGGCCGCCGGTCTCCACCACGACCCCGGCCCCCTCGTGCCCGAGCACCGCAGGCAACGGCGAGCGGCCCGCCGAACGCCGGACCGCGAGATCGGTGCGGCACATCCCGCAACCCGCGATCCGCACCAGCACCTCGCCGTCGGCCGGCCCCCCGTTCAGGACCACCTCCTCGACGACGAACCCGCCCTCGTACGAGCGCAGTACCGCCGCGTCGAACCTCATCGTCACGCCTCCTCCGGATCGTCAAGCCTCCTCAGGCCGGTGCACGACGAACGGCCTGAGGTTCCCGTAGAGCCCCCACGGCCCGCCCGCGACGCCGACACCGCTGTCCTTGATGCCCGCGAAGGGCTGGGCGAGGGACAGCTCGGCGTGGTGGTTGATCCACGCCGTCCCGCACTCCAGCCGGTCGGCCACCGCCTCGGCCCGGTCGAGGTCCGTCCCCCACACCGAGCCGCCCAGCCCGAATCCGGTGTCGTTGGCCGCCTCGACGGCCTCGTCGACGCTCCGGTACGGCAGCACCGGCAGGACCGGGCCGAACTGCTCCTCCGTCACCACCGGACTGTCGGAGGGGACGTCGGCCAGCACCGTCGGGGCGAAGAAGTAGCCCGGCCGGTCCAGCCGGTGGCCACCGGCCGCGGCCCGGGCGCCGTCCGCCAGGGCCCGGGCCGTGTAGCGCTCGACCCTGGCCAGCTGGGGGGCGTTGTTGACCGGCCCCAGCTGGGTGCCCGGGTCGAGTCCGGCGCCGACGACGACGCTCTTCGCCCGCTCCGCGAGGGCCTCGACCACGTGGGAGTGGAGCCGGGCCGGGGCGTAGACGCGCTTGACCGCCATGCAGACCTGCCCGCAGTTGCGGAACGCCGCCCAGAACAGCCGGTCCGCGATCCGGTCCACGTCCACGTCGTCCAGCAGGACGGCGGCGTCGTTGCCGCCCAGCTCCAGGGTGACCCGGGCGAGCGAGACGGCCGCGCCCGCCGCGACGGCCCGTCCGGTGGGGACCGAGCCGGTGAAGGTCACGTGGCGGATCCCCGGGTGGGAGGCGAGCAGGGCGCCGAGGGGTTCGCGGCCGGTGACGATCGTCAGGACGCCCTCGGGGAGGGCGGTGGCGAGGACGGACCCCAGCAGCCGGGTGGCGAGGGGGGTGAACGGGGAGGGCTTGAGCACCATCGTGTTGCCCGCGGCGAGCGCGGGCGCGAACTTCGCCGCCGCGAGCTGGAGCGGGAAGTTCCACGGGACGATCGCGGCGACCGGCCCCAGCGGCCGCCAGCGGATCTCGCTGCGCACCGGACGGCCGTCCGCGATCGGCTGGGGCCCGGGGGCCAGGTCGGCGAAGTAGCGCAGGCGGGCCGCCGTCCGGGCGACCTCGGCGGCCGACTCGGCCAGGGGTTTGCCCTGTTCCCGGGTGAGCAGCGGGGCGAGGTCGGCTCCGGCAGCCTCCACGGCGTCGGCTGCCGCGCGCAACGCGGCGGCGCGGGCGGCGGGGTCGGCCCGCCAGCTGCGCCAGGCCTCGTGGGCCCGGCCGACGACGGCGTCCAGCGCGTCCGGCTGCTGGTCGGGGGCCTCGGCGAAGGCCTCGCCCGTCGCCGGGTCGACGACGGCGAAGCGACCGCCGTCGGGCCCGGGCGGGCGGCCGGGCCGGCTCGCCGGCATGCCGGGGGTCAACTCGCGGCGGTGACGACGGCCGCGTGGTCCCGGGCGTGCCGGTCCATCTCCGCCCGGAAGTCGGCCACCAGCTGCGGCCGGATCCTTCCGGCGGTGCGGTCGCCGCCCTCGCAGACGGCCCCGCGCACTCCCACGATGTCCGTGCCGATACGGGTCAGCGTGCCGAGGTCCGCCGCCTTGACGCTGCCCGCGAGCGCGGCGAGCAGATCGGCTTCGTGGGCCAGCCGGACGAACTCCGCGCAGACCTCGGGCGGAACGTGGTCGAACAGCCTGGTCCCGTCCTTGATCGCGGTGTCGAGCATGGCCGCGTCGGAGCCGGAGCGACGGGCGATGTCGGGCAACGCGAGCGGGTTGACGCAGCCGATCCGGTGGGCGTCGGCGTAGCCCGAGGCGACGACGAACGCGTCCGGCCGGTAGTCCTTCACGGCCCGGACGACCCCTCGCATGACGTCGACGGCCTGTTCGGGCGTCGTGCACCCGTAGAGGCCGACCTTGATGTACGTGGCGCCGGAGACGGCCGCACCGAGCGCGGCCTGGGCCACCGTGCCGGGCTTGTACGGGACGTCCCCCACGGTGGCGGACAACGGCTTGTCCGCCGGGACGGCGTCACGGATCTCCCTGATCACCCACGGGAAGTTCGCGCCGAGCGAGCCCTCGTCCGGCTTCTTGACGTCGACGATGTCGAGGTGCTCCGCCGCCTTCGCGCAGTCGAGGGCCTCCTCGACGCCGTCCGGGGAGATGAGCAGCAACAACGTGGGCTCCTTCCACCGCAGGTCCACCGGCCGGGGGCAGGTGTGCGGAGTCGTCTGGATCACGTGCGGTCCGCTCATCATTCCTTCGGCCCGTGGCCCCCGGTAGGGCGCGCGGAACCCGAACGGGTCACTGTCGTGGCGCGATCACCCCCCGACGCGCCGGACACGCCAGTTCGAACCCGTCGCACACGGGCGCGGTCGGGTCGCCGGGGTCGGGATTCCTGCTCCTGGCCGCCCGGGACGGCCGTTCAGGCCCACCGCTCCACGAAGCGGCGCTGCCAGGGCGTCTCCACCGCGTGCCGGTCGTAGTGCTCCCGGACGTACGCGACGGCCTCGGCGGCCGGGACGCCGTCCAGGATCGCGACGCAGGCGAGGGCGGTGCCGGTGCGGCCGTGGCCGCCGGCGCAGGCGAGTTCGACGCGTTCGGTCGCCGACCGCCGCCAGACCTCGCGGAAGGCGTCGGCCGTGTCCGCCCGGTCGGCGGGGAGCCGGAAGTCGGGCCAGTGCACCCAACGGCCCTCCCACGGGAACGGCTTGGGCGGGCGGCCCAGCAGGTAGAGCCCGAAGGAGGGGTGCGGGCCGGGCGGCAGCGGGCGGCTGAGGCCGCGCCCGCGCAGCAGCCGCCCGGAGGGCAGGCGCAGCACGCCGGGGGCGGCCGGGTCCCAGGGCGCGGTCGGCCCGGTCGGCCCGGTGGTCTCGGTGGTCTCGGTCATCTCGCGGTTCTCCTCAGGACGCCACGTGCAGGGCCGGGGTGCCCGGCATCCCGGCCCGGTGGGCCAGGGCCGCCGCCTCGCCGCGCGAGGAGACGCCGAGCTTGGCCAGGATGTTGGCGACGTGGAACTTCACCGTCGACTCGCTGATGTGCAGCGCCGCGGCGATGTCCCGGTTTCGCCGGCCCTGGGCCAGTTGGTCGAGCACTTCCAGCTCGCGCGGCTGGAGGCCGTCCAACGGGTCGGTGGCGCGCGGTTGTTCGGGCAGGCCGAGCGGCAGGTCGACGCTCACCGTGGTGCCCCAGCCGGGGACGGCCTCGATGGCGCAGCGCCCGCCGAGGGCGGCGATCCGGTCGGCGGTGCGGTGGACGGCCAGCGCGTCGGTGGCCAGCAGGCCGGGGCCGTCGTCCCGGACCACCGCCCGCAGCGTGTCACCGGTGAACCGCCAGCTCACGTGCAGCCTGGTCACGGCGTCCTGCTCCAGCATCACGAGGACGGCCGCCCGGACGGCGTCCCGGGCGGCGTGCGCGGTGTCCGCCGGCACGGACCGGCCTGCCTCCGCCGGCGGCGCGACGTCCAGCCGCACCCGGGTGTGCCGCAGCAGCGGGCGCAACTGCTGGTCGAGCCGGGCGAACGCGGCGTCGGCGGGCTCCTCGCTGAGCGCCCGGTCCAGGTCGGCGCCCCGGCGAAGGTCGAGCAGCGCCGTCACGGCCAGTTCGGTGGCGGCGCGGCGCGCGGTGGCGTCGTCCAGCGCGGCGGAGCGCAGCGGCGCGAGGATCGCGGTGAGCGCCGCGCCGTGGGAGCCGGTGAACTCGGCGATCGCCCGGGCGCGGGCGTTGGCGGAGGCCCGGGAGGCCACCGCGTGGGTGGGGCCGGCGTCGGTGGCGCGGTGGTGCGAGTGGGTGGTGACCAAGTCCCACAGCTGCTGGAGGACGGCGAGCGCCCCGGCCGCCACCGGGTCGGCGCCGCCGTCCCGGACCAGCACCAGCACCGCGGTGGTGGCGTCCGACGCCGACGCCGTGACCACCACGACGGACCTCGCCCGCCCGGCCAGCTGCGCCTCGCCCTGCCAGGCCCGGCCGTCGGCCGTCGCCGAGGTGGTCGTCTCGGCCAGCTTGGCGAGCTCCAGGCCGCTGACGGCGGCGGTCAGCTCGGGTGGGCCGAAGGCGAGCGTGGGGGAATAGGTGCAGATGCCGCTGAGCTGGGCGATCGCCACGTGCGGGACGAGGGTGGCGACCACCTCGGAGAGCCGGTCCATCAGGTGCGGCCGGGGGGTGCGCAGCACCTCGACGGCCCGCGCCAGCGCCTCCTCGGGGCGGCCCCAGTGCTGCCGCCACCGCTCGTCCGCGCCGTCCCCATCCCCGTTCCCGTGGTCCAGGTCCCTGCCGTCCACGTCCTCGCCCGTCTCGTTGCGCACGTCCTTGTCAACGCCGATGCCGTCGCCCATGCCGGCCAGCCTAGCCCGGGGGCCGGGGCGGGGGCCTGGCCGTTCGGACAGGTGGAACCATCCGAAAGGCGGGCCTGGCGACCACCCCGGACGATCCAGGATGGAGCCGTCGGAAGAAACAACTCACCGAACCCGCAAGGACATTCCATGACCAAGGCGATCGCCTTCTCCGAGTACGGCGGCGTGGACGTGCTGCGCCCGACCGACGTCGAGCTGCCCGCCCCGGGCCCCGGCCAGGTGCGGGTCGCGGTCCGCACGGTGGGCGTCAACCCGCTGGACCACAAGGTGCGCAGCGGCTCGATGGTGGCGGCCTTCCCGGTCTCCTTCCCGCACGTCGGCGGCTACGAGCTGGCCGGTGCGGTGGAGGCCGTCGGCCCGGACGTGACCGCGTGGGCGCCCGGCGACGAGGTGTTCGGCGCCGTCATGGGCGGCGCGTACGCCGAACAGGCGCTCGTGGACGCCGACCTGCTGGCCCGCAAGCCCGCCGCGCTGAGCTGGGAGGAGGCCGCGGCGATCCCGGTGGCGGCCGAGACCGCCGAGCGGGTGCTCGGCGTCCTGGGCGTGCGGGCCGGCGAGACGCTGCTGGTGCACGGCGCGGCCGGCGGGGTCGGCACCCTGCTGCTGCAACTGGCCCGGGCACGCGGGATCACCGTGGTCGGCACCGCCGGCGAGGCCAACCACGACTACCTGCGCGAGCTGGGCGCGATCCCGGTGGCCTACGGCGACGGCCTGGCGGACCGGGTGCGGGCCGCTGCCCCGGGCGGGGTGGACCGGGCGCTGGACGCGGCGGGCAAGGGCGGGGTGCTGCCGCTCTCCATCGAGCTGACCGGCTCCGCGGACCGGGTGGTGACGATCGTCGACTTCGCCGGCTCCGCCGAGTACGGCGTCCGCTTCAGCGGCGGGGCGGAGGGCGTCGAGTCCTACCACCAGCGCGCCTACGCCGCCGTGCTGGCGCTGCACGAGGCGGGCACCCTGCGGCTGCCGCTGCACCAGGTGCTGCCGTTGGCGGAGGCGGCCGAGGCACACCGTCTCAGCGAGCACGGGCACCTGCGCGGCAAGATCGTGCTCACGGTCTGAGCCATGGGTGCCGGGGTCGTCGACGACCGGCAGTCGGCCCGGTGCACTGGTCAACTGGTCGATGCACCGGGCGTTCTGACGCGGAATCGGTAGAGTCCGGTGGCATGGTGACTGAGAACGCATCAGGGGTGTCGGCGGGCCGCCTGGCCGGGCGGTCCTGCGTGGTGACGGGTGCGGCCAACGGCATCGGCCGGGCCGTCGCCGAACGCTTCGTGCGCGAGGGCGCGTCGGTGGTCGGCACCGACATCGACGTCGAGGGCCTGCGCCGGCTGGCCGACCGGTTCCCGCACGCCGTCAGCACGGTGGTCGGCGACGTGGCCAGCGACGAGGACGCCCGCCGGATGGTCGACGCCGCCGTCGAACGGCACGGCCGCCTCGACGTCCTGGTGGCCAACGCCGGGGTGATCCCGCTCATGGAGGTCACCGAGGCCACCGCCGAGGAGTGGGACCAGGTCATGGCCGTCGACGGCCGCGGCATGTTCCTCACCTGCAAGTACGGCATCCAGGCGATGGCCGCCCAGGAACGGCCGGGTGGGGCGATCGTCTGCGTCTCCTCCATCTCCGGCGAGGCCGGCCAGCGCGGCCAGGCGGTCTACGGGCCCGCCAAGTTCGTCGCCTCCGGCCTCACCCGGCACCTCGCCGTCGAATGGGCCGACCGCGGCATCCGGATCAACGCCGTCGCCCCCGGCACCATCGCCACCGACCGCGTCGCCCGCCTGTACGACGAACCCGGCGGGACGGAGTACCTCGCCGCGATCGAGAAGCGCCACCCGATGGGCCGCCTCGGGGCCCCGGCGGAGGTCGCGGCGGCCGTCCTGTTCCTCGCCTCCGACGACGCCTCCTTCATCACCGGCGCGGTGCTGCCCGTCGACGGCGGCTACCTCGCGCAGTAGCCGTCAGCCCCCGGTGTTCGCGACAGGGGAGCCAGGGGAGAGAGCCGGGCGAGCCGGGGGAGCCGGGGGAGCTAGGGAAGCCGGGGGAGCCGCTCGACGATGACCATCGCCGCGTCGTCGTCCAGCCGGCCGCCGACGTGGGCGAGCAGGTCGCGGCGCAGGTGGTGGAGCAGGGCGGTCGGGCGTTCGTCCTGCCAGGCGGTGACGCGGTCGGTGAGCGGGTAGAAGCGCCGGTCGGCGTCTCGGGCCTCGATCACGCCGTCGGTGTAGATCAGCAGCCGGTCGCCGGGGTGGAACGGGAAGGTCTCCACCTCGTACCGGACCGGGGCGAGCTCGCCCAGGCCCAGCGGCGGCGCCGGGTGGCGGGCGGCCAGCGTGGTGATGCCGTCGGGGCGCAGCAGCAGCGGGGGCGGGTGGCCGCAGTCGATCAGCCGGACCGCCGTGCCGTCGTCGGGGATGTCGAGCAGGACGGCGGTGATGAAGGACTCGCCGCTGTCCTCCGGCGGGGCCGCCTCGTCCGGGTCCTCGCCGCTCAGGCGGCGTCGGCGGGCCTGTTCGCCGAGCTGGGCGAGGTCCCAGCAGACGCTGCCGTCCAGGTAGGCGGCGAGCCCGGGCAGGTCGGCGTGCAGGTGGGCGGCGGCGCGGAAGGCGCCGAGCAGCAGGGCCGCGTCGCCGAGCGAGGACAGGCCCTTGCCGCGGACGTCACCGACCAGCAGCCGGGTGCCGGTGGCGGTGCGGGCGGCCGCGTACAGGTCGCCGCCGACCTGTGCCTCGGCCTCGGCGGCGAGGTAGACGGAGGCCAGGTGCAGCGGCCCGATCCGGTCCGGCAGCGGGCGCAGCAGGACCCGCTGGGCGGCCTCGGACACTGAGCGGACCTGGGCCAGCTCGCGTTCGTACCGTTCGCGCAGCGCCCGCAGTCCGATGATCAGGGCGGAGACGACGACCTGCGCGCCCAGCTGGGTCTCGATGTTGGCGCTGGTGAGGCCGTCCCGGGTGATGCCGATGACGGTGAGCGCGGCGAGGGCCAGCAGGGCGACGCCGGCGGTGGCCCGGGCGCCGGCGTAGGAGGCGGTGAGCGCGGGGGCGACGATCAGCAGCGGGCCGAGGTGGATCTGCGCGGGGGAGAGGATGTCGACGACGGTGATCACGACGATCAGCGCGAGCGACAGCGCCGTCAGCGCGCGGCGGTCGGGCCGCCGGGGGCGGCGGCGGTCGCGGGGCTGCGGGTCACGGGGACGCTGCCGGAGTGGCACCTTTCCTCTGTACACCGTCGGGGCGGTGGGGCGCACCCCGGGCGCTCCTCGGGTACACCCCGGAGGCCCCCGGGCGCACCCCGTACAGGGGGTCTCAGCCCTCTTCGCCGTAGCGGGCCAGGTAGGCGGCGAAGCGGGCGACGTCCTCGTCGGACCAGTCGGTGAAGCGGGCGGTGAAGGCCAGCCGGCGCTGCTCGTTGGCGTCCTGCAGCAGGGCGAGCCCGGCCTCGGTGGCGCGCAGGATCTGGCCGCGCTGGTCGTCCGGGTCGGCCTCGCGCCGCAGCAGGCCGAGCTTCTCCAGGGCGGTGACCTGGCGGCTGACGGTCGACTTGTCGAGCATGAAGTGGGCGGCCACGTCGGCGGCCCGGCAGCCGCCGCGCTCGGTGATCAGGTCGAGGATGCTGTAGGTGACCAGGGAGAGGTCGGGGTGCAGCTGGGAGGCCTTGTGCCGGGCGCGCCGGGCGAAGGCGGTCAGCTCGCGCTGGATGGCGTCGATGGACGACTGGCGGCCGGGCACGGGCGTTCCTACCTCCTCGATATTTGTTGCACTATACAACGGATTCCCCCGGGTTCGCGCGCCGCTCCGGGCCTCCCTGTCCCTGAGTGGCCTGCCAGGCGCGGGCGGCGGCAATCCGGCGGGTCGCACTCGGGTGAGTGGCGAACAGTAGCTCAAGCGCCCTCGGCGGGTCGACATCGGAGACGTTCGCCACGGCCAGTCTGCGTTGCATCGCGACGAACTGCTCGGCGTCCGACGTCAGTTCGAGCGCATGCCGGTCCGCCCTGGCCTCGATCCGGCGGCTCACCGCGCACTGGGCCGGCCCCGACAGCGCCCCCAGCAGCGCCGCGCACGCCGCCAGCAGCGGCAGCGCCCGCGGATCGGCCGCATCCGCCGCCCCCGCCGCCGACAGCAGAGGTCGCCAGGAGCCCAGCACCCCCAGCACGGCCACCGCCGCGGCCGCGCCCACCGCGCCCAGCAAGGTGCCGAACGGCACGTCCCGGTGCTTCACGTGGCCCAGCTCGTGCGCCACCACCAGTTCCACCTCGCGCGGCGTGGCCGTCGACAGCAGCGTGTCGTACGCGACGATCCGGCGGGTCGCGCCCAGCCCCGACACGTACGCGTTGAGCGCGGTGGTCCGCCGCGAGGCGTCCGCCACCAGGACGTCCCGCACCCGTACGCCGTCCCGCTCGGCCAGCGCCAGCAGGGCGCTGCGCAGCGGGCCCGGCGGCATCGGGGTGAAGCGGTTGAACACCGGCTCGATCAGCAGCGGGTGCAGGAAGGACAGCGCCGCCGTCAGCACCGCCGCCGCGCCCGCCGCCGGCAGCCACCAGTGCCGCGGCGACCAGGCGGTCAGCGCGAACAGCCCGAGCGCGAGCGGAAGGACCAGCACGAGGGCCAGCCCCAGGCCGCGCAGCGCGTCCACCGTCCAGCCGGCCCAGCCCTGCGTCACCAGCCCGTACCGGGCCCGGACCACCCGCAGTCGGGCGCCGAACGGCAGCTGCAACGCCTGGCCGAGCACCACCAGGGCCGCCGCGCCCGCCAGCACCCCGGCCGTCCGGGAGCCGCCGAACCAGCCGCCGACGGCCGAGACCAGGCCGGCCCCGGCCGGGGTCAGGCCGAGCAGCAGGGTGAGCGCCAGGCCCGCCAGCCGACCGCCCAGTGCCCAGGGGAGCTGGGCGCGGCGCAGCGCGCGGCCACGGGCGCGCTCGGCGGGGGTGAAGTCGGCTGGTGGGCGGCCGGTGGGGGCGGGGCCGGCGGAGGCGGTGGTATCGGTGTCGTCCATGGGGTGGGTGCGGCTCCGGGCTCTGGCGGACGGGGGCGGTTCAGCATCTCCTACCGCGCCGGGGCGGCGCTCAGTCCTCGGCGCCCGGTGCTCCAGTCTTTGGTGTCCGGCCGTGGGTGTCCGGCCGTGGGTGTTCGTCGGCTCGTGTCCGGCCGTGGGTGTTCGGGGGTGGGTGTCCGGCCCGCCGGTGTTGTGCTCGGAATGTTGCGGAACCGAGGCGGATGGGTGCGGAACCCGTGCCGTAGGCTGACCGCTTCTGGATCGACCCGGGGGGAACCACTCATGCGCCGTGCCGCGGCCGCCGTCGCGCTGTTCGTCGGCCTGACCGCCGTCGCCGCCTGCGGGCCCGACGACCCCGCCCCGGCGCCGGCCGCCGCGCCCGGCTCGACCGCGGCCTCCTCGGGTGGGGCGGCGGGCGCGTCCACCAGCCCGGGTGCGACGCCGTCCGGAACCGCCGCCGGGAAGAACGCCGCGCCCCGGCCCGACGGCAGCATCACCGTCGCGTTCGCCGGAGACGTCCACTTCGAGGGCCGCACCGAGGCCCGGCTCGCCGTCCAGCCGCCGGAGCAGGCCCTCGGCCCGCTCTCCCGGACGCTCGCCGACGCCGACCTGTCCGTCCTCAACCTGGAGACGGCGATCACCGGGCGCGGCGCCCCCGAGCCGAAGACCTACACCTTTCGCACCTCGCCCAAGGCGCTCTCGGCGCTCAAGGACTCCGGCGTCGACGTCGTCTCCATGGCCAACAACCACGCCGTCGACTTCGGCGCCGACGGCCTCACCGACACCCTCGCCGCCAAGGACTCCTCGCCGATCCCGGTCGTCGGCGTCGGCCGCAACGCCAAGGAGGCGTACGCCCCGTACGTCACCACCGTGCGCGGTGTGAAGGTCGCCGTCGTCGCCGCCAGCCAGGTCGAGGACCTGACCAACCAGAAGTGGCGGGCCGGTGCCAACAAGCCGGGAATCGCCTCCGCGCTGGACGTCCCCGCGCTGGTCAAGGCGGTCGAGGCGGCCAAGCAGCAGGCGCCCGTCGTCCTCGTCTACCTGCACTGGGGCGACGAGGGCAAGGCCTGCCCCACCGGCCCGCAGACCGCCATCGCCAAGAAGCTCGCCACCGCCGGCGCCACCGCCGTGGTCGGCACCCACGCCCACACCATGGTCGGCTCGGGCATGCTCGGCAACACGTACATCGGCTACGGCTTCGGCAACTTCCTCTGGTACGGCACCTCCAACTACGCCTTCTCCAACGAGACCGGCGTCACCACCCTCACCCTCACCCGCGACGGCAAGGTCACCGGCGAGGCCTTCGCCCCGGCGACCATCGACGACAAGGGCGTCCCCGTCCCGGCCACCGGCGCCACCGCCGAGGCGGCCCGCAAGCGCCGCGACGCCCTCCGGGGCTGCACCGGCCTCGCCCCGGCCCCGGCGGCTCCGTCGGCTCCGTCGGCTCCGGCTCCGTCGGCTCCGGCGACGGGCGCGACGGGCGCGACGGGCTGATCCGCCTCCGGGGGCGCGTGGCCCTCTCGTGAGTGACCGGGAGCCGTCCTCAGCTCCCGGTCGCCGTCCGGCAGTTCGCCGCCCTCCAGCCGCCGCGGCACCGCGGCCGTGGGGGGTTCGGTCCATGGTCTCGGCGAGACGAAACGTCTCGTGCCGGTGCGCCCGGAAACGGCGGCGATCGGACCGGAGTCGAGGGGGTGGCGGTGAGTTGACGACTGCACAGGGCATCGGCGCAGCCGAACATATGTGTTAGGTTAGGCTTACCTAATATTGCTGGTCGGAGGGGATGTCCGTGCAAAAGTCCGAATTCGCCGGTGCCGTCGCGATGGTCACCGGGGCCGGGCAGGGCATCGGTGCGGCCGTGGCCCGGGCGCTCGTCGCCGAGGGTGCCGTCGTCGCCGCGGTGGACCGCAACCCCGGCCCGCTCGCCGCCCTCGCGGCGGAGTCGCCCGCCGTGCACCCGTACGTCCTGGACGTCACCGACGGCCCGGCGGTGGACGACACGGTCGACCTGATCGAGCGCCAACTCGGGCCGATCGCCGCGCTGGTGAACGTCGCCGGGATCCTGCGCACCGCACCCGTCGTCGAACTCACCGACCAGGACTGGGCGGAGACCTTCGCGGTCAACACCACCGGCGTCTTCCACACCGGCCGCGCGGTCGGCCGCCGGATGGCCGACCGCGGCCGCGGCGCGGTGGTCACCGTCGGCTCCAACGCCGCCGGGGTGCCGCGCGCCGGCATGGCCGCGTACGCGGCGTCCAAGGCGGCGGCCACCATGTTCACCCGCTGCCTCGGGCTGGAACTCGCCCGTTCCGGCGTGCGGTGCAACATCGTCTCGCCCGGCTCGACCGACACCGGGATGCAGCGCGCGCTCTGGGGCGAGGACGCCGAGGCCGCCGAACGGCTGGTCATCGACGGCGACTTGGGTGCCTGGCGGGTCGGCATCCCGCTCGGGCGGATCGCCGCACCCGCCGACATCGCCGAGGCGGTGGTCTTCCTGGCCTCCGACCGGGCCCGGCACATCACCATGCACGACCTCTACGTCGACGGCGGCGCGACCCTGCGCGCCTGAACGCCCTCGCCGTCCCCGCGCCTTCCTCGCCGCTTCCCTCCGCTCCCCTCCGCGCCCCGGGCAACCCCCGGGCGTCGGCCATGCCCTGACCTCCTTCCCCGACCTCCTTCCCTGACCTTCCTCCCCGACCTTCCTCCCCGACGTCCAGACCGTCCAGACCGTCCCAGACTGGAGACTTCACGGTGACCACGGTGCACCACGCCCCCGCCGGGGGTGTCGTCGAGCACGCCGCTCCCGCCCCCGCTGCCCCGGCCCCCGCCGGGCCCGCCGACGCTTCCGCCCCGGCCCCCGACCACGCCGTCATCGGCGCGGCCAGCGGCCTGCTCGGCCAGTACCGGGCCGCGGCCGACGAGGCGTTCTTCGCCTCGCCGACCCGCACCCTGCTCACCGCCGGGGTGCACGCCCGGGTTCCGCAGGACGGGCGCCCGCTGCCCGTCCGGGTCGCCGCGACGCTGGCCGAGGCCCGTCGCGCCGGGGTCGAACGGCCGCTGGTGGTCGGCGCGGTGGCGTTCGACCACGACAGCCGGGTCGAACTCGCCGTCCCCGAGAGAGTCCGCAGAGCCGGGGCGCTGCGCGACGACCCGCTGATCGCGCTGCCCGCGCCGCCGGCCGAGGTGGTCGACTGGCAGGTGCGTCCGATCCCCGAGCCGGCCGCGTACGGCGCGGGCGTCGCGGCGGCCGTCGAGCGGTTGCGCGGCGGCGAGTTGAGCAAGGTCGTGCTGGCCCGCACGCTGGAGCTGAGCGCCGACCGCCCGCTGGACCTGCCCGCGATCCTCCAGCGGCTCGGCCGCCGCGACCCGGGCGGCTACACCTTCGCCGTCCCTGCCGGCGGCGGGCGGACGCTGATCGGCGCCAGCCCCGAACTCCTGCTCTCCCGGCGCGGAACGGCCGTCCTGGCCAACCCGCTGGCCGGTTCGGTGCCGCGCAGCGCCGACCTCGGCGAGGACGTCCGGCGCGCCGCCGCGCTGCTGGAATCGCCCAAGGACCTGCACGAGCACGCCGTCGTGGTGGACGCGATCCGCGCCGCGCTGGCGCCGTACTGCCGCACCCTGGACGTGCCGGCGCGGCCGACCCTGGTGCGCACCGCCGCGATGTGGCACCTGGCCACCACCATCACCGGCGAACTGGCCGATCCGGCGGTCTCCGCCCTGGAGTTGGCCACCGCCCTGCACCCGACCCCGGCGGTCTGCGGCACGCCGACGGCCGTCGCCCGGCGGGTGATCGGCGAGGTCGAGCCCTTCGACCGGGGCCTGTACACCGGCATGGTCGGCTGGGGTGACGCGGACGGCGACGGCGAGTGGGTGGTCACCATCCGCTGCGCGGAGGCGGACGAGCGGACCCTGCGGGTGTACGCGGGTGCGGGCGTCGTCGACCGGTCCCGGCCTGAGGACGAACTCGCCGAGACCAGTGCCAAGTTCCGCACCTTCCTGGACGCCGCGGGGGTGTCGCAGTGACGGCGACGGAGAGCTTTCTGACGCAGAACCAGTCCGCCGTTGTGGGCCGGACCTCCGTTCAGGAGTCCGCCTTCACCCCGTACCCCGCCGAGTTCGCCGAGCGCTACCGGGCCGCCGGGTACTGGCGCGGCGAGACCTTCGGGCGAATGCTGCGTGAGCGCGCCGCCGCGCACGGCGAGCGGATCGCGATCGTGGACCCGGCGGGGGAGGGGCGGCGCTGGACGTACGCCGAACTCGACCGCCGCGCCGACCGGATGGCCGCCGGGCTGCTCGCCCGGGGGATCGGGCGCGGCGACCGCGTGGTGGTCCAACTGCCCAACGTGGCCGAGTTCTTCGAGGTGGTCTTCGCGCTGTTCCGGATCGGCGCGCTGCCGGTCTTCGCGCTGCCCGCCCACCGAGCCACCGAGATCGGCTACTTCTGCTCCTTCACCGGGGCGGCCGGCTACGTCGTCGCGGCCGTCGACAACGGCTTCGACTACCGCGAACTGGCCTCCCGGGTCAAGGCGGAGAGCCCGGCGCTGCGGCTGGTCCTGGTGGCCGGGGACGAGCCGGGCGAGCACCTCCGGCTGGCGGACGTGCCCTGCGACGGGCCCGGGCCGGTCGAGGAGCCGGAGCCCGGGAGCGTCGCCTTCCTCCAGCTCTCCGGCGGCAGCACCGGCGTGCCCAAGCTGATCCCGCGCACCCACGACGACTACATCTACTCGCTGCGCGGCTCGGTCGAGCTGTGCGCGCTCGACGAGGACAGCGTCTACCTGTGCGCGCTGCCCGCCGCCCACAACTTCCCGCTCAGCTCGCCCGGTTCGCTCGGCACCCTGTACGCGGGCGGCCGGGTGGTGCTGTGCCCGCGGCCCAACCCGGAGACGGCCTTCCCGCTGATCGAGCGCGAGGGCGTGACCATCACCGGGCTGGTGCCGCCGCTGGCCCTGCTCTGGCTGGACGCCGCCGAGCGCGACGCGGGCGGCCCCGGCGCGGGGGACCTGGACAGCCTGGAGGTGCTGCTGGTCGGCGGTGCCAAGTTCAGCGCCGAGGCTGCCCGGAGGGTGGGCCCGGTGCTCGGCTGCACGCTTCAGCAGGTGTTCGGGATGGCGGAGGGGCTGGTCAACTACACCCGCCTGGACGACCCGGAGGAGCTGATCACCACCACCCAGGGCCGGCCGATCTCCCCCGACGACGAGGTCCGGGTGGTCGACGACCAGGACCAGGACCTGCCCGACGGCGCCACCGGCCACCTGCTCACCCGCGGCCCGTACACCATCCGCGGCTACTGGAACGCGCCCGAGCACAACGCCAACTCCTTCACGGCCGAGGGCTTCTACCGCACCGGCGACCTCGTCCGCCGCACCCCGACCGGCCACCTGGTGGTCGAGGGCCGGGCCAAGGACCAGATCAACCGGGGCGGCGAGAAGGTCGCCGCCGAGGAGATCGAGAACCACCTGCTCGCCCACCCCGCCGTGCACGACGCGGCGGTGGTGTCGATGCCCGACCCCTACCTCGGCGAACGCACCTGCGCCTACGTCGTCCTGCGTACCGAGCATCGCGAACAGCCGCCGAAGAGCATCGAGTTGAAGCGCTTCGTACGGCAGCGCGGACTGGCCGAGTACAAGGTGCCGGACCGGGTCGAGTTCGTCGACGCCTTCCCCGCCACCGGGATCGGCAAGGTCAGCAAGAAGGACCTGCGCGCCGCCATCGCGGCCGCACTCCCTACTCACTGAAGGAAAGACCACCGTGGGCCTGCCCCGCATTCCCTCCTATCCCCTGCCCGCCGCCACCGAACTGCCCGCCAACCGGGTCGAGTGGACGGTCGACCCGGACCGCGCCGTGCTGCTGGTGCACGACCTGCAGAACCACTTCCTGGACGCCTTCGACGCCGCCGCCGCGCCGGTGCCCGAACTCCTCGGGAACGTCGGCCGGTTGGCCGGGGCGGCGCGTGCCCACGGCATACCGGTGCTCTACTCGGCCCAGCCCGGCGGGCAGAGCCCGGCCGAACGTGGCCTCCAGCAGGACTTCTGGGGCCCGGGCATCCCGGACGACCCTCGTGCGACGGCGATCGCCGACGCCGTCGCCCCCGCACCGGGCGACACGCTGCTCACCAAGTGGAAGTACAGCGCCTTCGTGCGCACCGATCTGGACCGGCTGCTGCGCGAACAGGGCCGGGACCAGCTGGTGATCACCGGCGTGTACGCGCACATCGGGGTACAGGCCACCGCCTGCGACGCCTGGATGCGCGACCTGCCGGCCTTCGTGGTGGCCGACGCGGTCGCCGACTTCGGCCCGGACGAGCACCGCGCGGCGCTGTCCTGGGTGGCCGGCCGCTGCGGGCAGGTCACCACCACCGACGCCGTCCTGGCGATGCTGGAAGGGAAGTGACGGGCATGGCCTTCACCGTGGAGCGGATCCGGGCCGAGGTCGCCGACCTGCTCGGCGAGGACCCGGCGGACGTCCCGCTGGACGAGAACCTGGCCGACTGGGGCCTGGACTCGGTCCGGCTGATGGCGCTCGCCGAGCGCTGGCGGGCCGAGGGCGCCGAGGTGGCGTTCGTGCAACTGGCCGAGCGCCCGGCCGTCGAGGCCTGGGCCGCACTGCTCGGCGCGGCCTGATGGAGACGGTGCTGCTGGAGGCCGCCGGGCCGCAGGCGCCCCCGCGCACGGACCGGGCGGCGAAGTACCCGCCGACCACCGTCGTGGGGCCGGTCGAGGCGCAGGCCGCCCGGACCCCGGACGCCCCCGCCGTGCTGCTCGCGGGCGGCGCGGCCGTCACGTACCGGGACCTGAACGCCGCGGCCAACCGGCTGGCGCGCGCCCTGGCCGCGCGCGGCGCCCGGCCGGGGGCGGTGGTCGGCCTGGCGCCGGCCCGCCACCCGGCGCAGCTGCTGACCGCGCTGCTCGCGGTGGCCAAGTCCGGCGCGGCGTACCTGCCGCTGGACCCGGCGGACGCACCCGGGCGCCGGGAGCGGCTGCTCGCGGAGACCGCGCCGGTCTGCGTGCTGGGGGAGGGGGTGCCGGAGGCGCTGGCCGGGCTGGACGTGGACGGCGAGCTGGCCACCGACCCGCCCCGGGCGCTCACGCCGCAGCACCTGCTCTGCGTCGGGTACGGCCCGGGCGGGCGACCGGACGCCGTCGGGCTCACCCACGCCGAGGCCGACCGCCGGGTGCGCGAGCTCCAGGCGGCCCACCCGCTCGGCCCGGGTGACCGGGTGCTGCAACTGGGCCTGCCGCTCTGGGAGTTCCTCTGGCCGCTGCGGACCGGCGCCGCCGTGGTGCTGGCCGACCCGCAGCGGTCGGGCGAGGTCGGGGAGCTGGTGAGGGAGCTGGGCGTCACAGCGGTGCGGGCGTCGTCGGCGGCGCTGCTGGGCGACTGACGGGGGCGGGGCGAGGGCGGCGAACAGATGACAACGTTCGGTGAACAACTTTCAGATAACAGATGATGAAATCTGTTATCTGAAAGTTGTCATCTGTCAGTCGTCAGTCGTCAGTCGTCAGTCGTCGATCGGCGGCCGTCGGTCGGCATGCGTCGGCTGTCAGGCGTGTGCCGCCAGGTCGGCCGCCGTCCAGGCCATGGCGACCGCGCCGTCGAGCACCGCCCGGTCGGCCTCCGCCCCCACCGCGGCCTCGGCGAACGCGGCCTCGTGCGGGGCGCAGGCACCACCGGTGATGTCCAGCACCGGGTGGATGGCGGGCACGGCGTGGGAGACGTTCCCCATGTCGGTGCACGCGAACGGCCCGCTCTCGACCGGCTCCGGCCGGCCGAGCGCCGCCGCGTTGGCCCGCCAGAGGGCGAGCAGGGCGGGGTCGGAGCGCATGTCCAGGTAGTCCGGTTCGGGCCGGTCGAGCGTCACCTCGCAACCGGTGGCGAGCGCCCCGGCCCGGAAGCAGTCCTCGACCCGGGCCCGCAACTGCGCGAGGTCCTCGGCCGCCGAGGCGCGGATCTCGTACTCCGCGCTCGCGCTGTCGGGGATCAGGTTGGGCGCGGTGCCGGCGGCGGTGGTGATGCCGTGCACCCGCCACTGCGGCGGCAGGTGCTGGCGCAGCAGCCCGAGGGCGACCTGGGCGACGGTGAGGGCGTCGGCGGCGTTGCGGCCCTGGTGCGGGTTGAGGCTCGGGTGGGCGGCGCGGCCGGTGTAGCGGACGGAGAGGGTGCCGAGCGCGAAGGAGCGGAAGTCGGCGACCTCGACCGGGCAGGGGTGCACCATCATCGCCGCGTCCACGCCGTCGAAGGCGCCCGCCTCCAGCAGGAGTGCCTTTCCGGCTCCGCGTTCTTCGGCCGGCGCGCCGATCACCCGTACGGTGAGCCCGAGTTGGTCGGCGTACGGGGCGAGGCCGAGTGCCGCGCCGAGGCCGGCGGCGGCGATCAGGTTGTGCCCGCAGGCGTGCCCGAGGCCGGGCAGCGCGTCGTACTCGCAGACGAGTGCGACGGTGACCGGCCCGCTGCCGAGGCTCGCGGTGAACGCGGTGTCCAGTCCGTGCGCGGGCGCGGTGACGGCGTAGCCGTGGGCGCGCAGGAGTTCGGCGCACCAGGCGGCCGCGCGGTGCTCCTCGAACGCGGTCTCGGGGTGGGCGTGGATGCGGTGGCTGAGCGCGAGCAGTTCCGCGCGGTGCGCGTGGACGCGTTCGCGGACGGCCTGTTTGGTCGCGGTCAGGGGCATGGGCGGCGCCTCCGTGATGTCAGGGCCCCCGCGCTGGGGGGCCGTTGACCAGATCATATGAAGTTAGATTAGGCTAACCTAACTAGGCGTTTCGTTCGCCGGACCCCGAGGAGCACCCCGAACCATGCCTGCCGTCGAAACCCAGGCCGTCGATGTCCCGCTGCTCGCCGCCCAGGCCGCCATCTGGTACGCGCAGTCACTCGACCCCGACAGCCCGGTCTACAACACCGGCGACGCCGTCGAGATCACCGGCCCGCTCGACGAGGCCCGGTTCGAGGACGCGCTGCGGCAGGCGGTCGACGAGGCCGAGGCACTGAGCGCCGTCGTCGTCACCGGCCCGGACGGCACGCCCCGCCAGCAGCCGCGCCCCGGCCGCCGCTGGCCGCTGCACCACCTCGACCTGCGCGCCGCGCACGACCCGGCCGCCGAGGCCGAGGCCTGGATGCGCGCCGACCTCGCCCGCCCGGCCGACCTCGCCGAGGGCCCGCTGTTCACCCACGCGCTGATCCGCCTCGCCGAAGACCGGTACCAGTGGTACCGGCGGATCCACCATCTCGCCGTCGACGCCTACGCGTTGAACCTCCTCGGCGAGCGCCTCGCCGAGCTGTACACCGCGCACGCCACCGGCACCGAGCCCGCCGCACGCCCGTTCGCCACCCTCGCCGAGGTCGCCGCCGAGGAGGCCGCCTACCGGGACGGCGAGGAGTACCCGGCCGACCGCGCCTACTGGGCCGACCGCCTGGCCGGAGCCGACACCCCGGCGACCCTGCCGGGCAGCCCGGCGCCCGCACTGTCCGCAACCCCGGCCCAGGCCCCCCTGCGCCTCACCGCCGAGCTGCCCGCCGGCACCCGCGACCGGCTGGAGCGCGCCGCCGCCACCGCCCGCGCCACCTGGGCCGAACTGCTCCTCGCCGCCACCGCCGGCTACCTGCACCGCCTGGCCGGCACCGAGGACGTCGTGCTCGGCCTGCCGCTCGCCAACCGCCGCGGACCGGCCGCCCTGCGCACCCCCGTCGCCGCCGCCAACGTCCTCCCGCTGCGCCTGGCCGTCCGTCCCGCCGACAGCGCCGAGGCGCTGCTGCGCCGGGTGGTCCGCGAACTGCGCGCCGTCCGCCGCCACCAGCGCTACCCCCTGGAGGACCTGCGCCGCGACCTCGGGCTGACCGGCGAGCGGCGCGCCCTGTTCGGCCCGATGGTCAACATCAAGGCCTTCGAGGGCGATCTCGACCTGGCCGGCCTGCCCGGCGTCGTCCGCAACCTCGCCGCCGGGCCCGTCGACGACCTCGCCGTCGGCGTCTCGCCCGCCCCCGGCGGCGCGCTGCGCCTCGTCCTGGACGCCGACCCCGCCCGCCACGACACCGCCTCACTCGCCGCCCACCGCGACGGGCTGCTGCGCTACCTCGACGCCCTCGCCGACCTGCTGCTCACCGCCCCGCAGACGCCCATCGCCCGGATCGACCTGCTCGACCCGGACGGCCTGCGCCGCGCCACCGCCGGCCGCACGGAGCCGCCGCTCGGCCGGACGCTGCCCGAGCTGTTCGCCGCACAGGCCGCCCGCACCCCGGCCGCCGTCGCCGTCCGCAGCGGCAAAGTCGCCCTCACCTTCGCCGAGTTGGACGCCGCCGCCAACCGCCTCGGCCACCGCCTGAACGCCCTCGGCGTGCGCGCCGGTGCGCCGGTCGCGCTCGCCCTGCCGCGCGGCGTGGACACCCTGGTCGCGATGCTCGGCGTGCTCAAGGCCGGCGGCGCCTGCGTCTCCCTCGACCTCGCGCACCCCCGGCAGCGCCTGGCCGCCGTCCTGGACGACGCCCGCCCGGTCTGCGCGGTCGGCACCGCCGAGGCCCTCGCCCAACTGGACCTGCCGGCCGGCCTGCCCGCCGTGCTGCCCGGGGACGCGGACGCCGAGCCCGCCACCGCACCCCCGGCCCCCCGGCCCCACCACGCCGCCTACGTGCTGCACACCTCCGGTTCCACCGGCCGCCCCAAGGGCGTCGTCGTCACCCACGCCTCGCTGGCCAACCTGTACGCGGGCCACGGCGAGGACCACATCGCCCCGGCCGTGCGCCGCACCGGCCGCGAGCGCCTGCGTGTCGCGCACAGCGCCTCGTTCGCCTTCGACGCCTCCTGGGACCCGGTGCTGTGGATGGTCCACGGCCACGAGCTGCACCTGCTCGACGACGCCACCTACCGCGACCCGGCCGCCCTGGCCGGCCACCTGCACCGGGAACGCGTCGACTACCTCGACGTCACCCCCTCCTACCTCGAAGTCCTGCTCTCCGAAGGCATCCTGGACGAGGAGTGGCACCGCCCGGCGGTCATCGCGGTCGGCGGCGAGGCCACCCCGCCCGCCCTCTGGCAGCGCCTCACCGCCGCACCCGGCCTGCACCCGATCGACCTCTACGGCCCGACCGAGACCACGGTCGACGCCTACGCCTGGACGCCCGGCCCGGACGGCGCCCCGGTCGGCCGGGTGGTGCGCGGCTCCCGCGCCTACGTCCTCGACGGCTCGCTGCGCCCCGCGCCCGACGGCGTCGCCGGCGAACTGTACGTCGCCGGGGCGTGCCTGGCCCGCGGCTACCTCGGCCGCCCCGACCTCACCGCCGAACGCTTCCTCGCCGACCCGTTCGGCCCGCCCGGCGACCGGATGTACCGCACCGGCGACCTCGCCCGCCGCCGACCGGACGGCACCCTGGAATTCCTCGGCCGCGCCGACGACCAGGTGAAGATCCGCGGCTTCCGGATCGAGCCCGGCGAGATCGCCGCCGTCCTCGCCCAACTGCCGGGCGTCGCGCAGGCCGTGGTGATCGCCCGCTCCGGTCCGCAGGGCAAGCGGCTGCTCGGCTACGTCGTGCCCGAGGTGCTCTCCGAGGCGGCTCCCGAGGCAGCCTCCGAGGCGGTTTCCGAGGCGGTCTCCGAGTCCGAGGCCATGCCGGAGGACACCGCCGAACCCGCCCCCGCCCCCGCCCCCCGCGTCGCCCTCGACCCGGCCGCGCTGCGGGCCGCCCTCGCCGCCCGGCTGCCCGGACACATGGTCCCGGCCGCCGTCCTGGTCCTCGACGAACTGCCGCGCACCGCCCACGACAAGCTCGACCACCGCGCCCTGCCCGAGCCCGCCGCGGCCGAGCCCGGCACGGCCCCGGCCACGCCGCAGGAGGAACTGGTCTGCGGGCTGTTCGCCGACGTCCTCGACCTGCCGCAGGCACCCGGGCGGGACACCTCCTTCTTCGACCTCGGCGGCCACTCGCTGCTGGCCGGCCGCCTCGCGGCCCGGCTGCGCGAGACCTTCGCCGCCGCCGTCGGGTTCGCCGACGTCTTCCGCCACCCGACCCCGGCCGCGCTCGCCGCCCTGCTCGACGCGCACCCCGGCGGCGAGCCCGAGGCCCGCCCCGCGCTGGTGCCCGTGCCGCGCACCGACCGGATGCCGCTGTCGCCCGCCCAGCGCGGCCTGTGGTTCCTGCACCGGCTCCAGGGCCCCAGCCCCACCTACAACATCCCGCTCGCCCTCACCCTCACCGGCCCGCTCGACCGGACCGCCCTCACCCTCGCCCTCGGCGACCTCGCCGCCCGGCACGAGGTGCTGCGCACGGTCTACGGCGAGGAGCCGGACGGCACGCCGTACCAGCGGGTGCTGCCCGCCGAGCCCGTCGAACTGCACGACGGCACCGAGCTCGCCGAAGCCGTGCGGCACGCCTTCGACCTCACCGGCCGGCCGCCGCTGCGCACCACCCTGTTCACCCACGGCCCGGCCGAACACACCCTGCTCCTGCTGCTCCACCACATCGCGAGCGACGGCGCCTCCACCACCCCGCTGGTCCGCGACCTGTCCGCCGCCTACACCGCCCGGTTGGCCGGCCGCGCACCGGAACTCCCGTTGCCCGCCGTGCAGTTCGCCGACCACGCGGCCTGGCAGCGGCAGCTGCTCGGCACCGCCGAGGCGCCCAGCCCGCTCGCCGCGCGGCAGTCGGAGTACTGGCGCACCGCCCTGGCCGGCCTGCCCGACCAGCTGGAACTGCCCACCGACCGACCGCGCCCCGTCGTCGCCGGCCACCACGGCGCCACCGTGCCCTTCACCCTCGACGCCGAGGCCCACGCCGCCCTCGCCGCGCTCGCCCGGGCGGCCGGCGGCACCGTCTTCATGGCCGTCCAGGCCGGACTCGCCGCCCTGCTCACCCGGCACGGCTGCGGCACCGACATTCCCGTCGGCACCCCGGTCGCCGGCCGCGACGACCCCGAAACCGCCGACCTGGTCGGCTACTTCGTCAACTCCGTGGTCCTGCGCACCGACACCTCGGGCGACCCGACCTTCCGCGAGCTGCTCGGCAAGGTCAGAGGCACCGTCCTCGCCGCCCACGAGCACGCCGACCTGCCCTTCGACCGCCTGGTCGAGGAGCTCAACCCGCCGCGCTCCCTCGCCCGCCACCCGCTGTTCCAGGTGATGCTTGCCTGGCAGAGCCGCCCCGACGAGCTCCACCCGCTGGGCGGCGGCCTCACCGCCCGGATCGCCGCCGTCCCCAGCGGCACCGCCAAGTTCGACCTCACCCTCAACGCGGGCGAGCTCCCCGACGGCGGCATCGGCGGCTTCCTGGAGTACCGCACCGACCTCTTCGACGCCGCCACCGTCGAAGGGCTCGCCACCCGCCTCGCCCGGCTGCTCGCCGCCGCCGCCACCGCCCCCGACACCGCGATCGGCCGGCTCCCGCTGATCGGCGAGGAGGAGCGGCTGCGCGCCCTCGTCGAGTGGAACGGCACCCCGTACACGTCGGCGCTGCACACCTCGGCGCTGCACACCTCGGCTCCGCACACGTCGGCCCCGGACGCCACCCTGGCCGGGCTGTTCGAGGCCGCCGCAGCCGCCAACCCGCGGGCCGTCGCCGTCAGTTGCGGTGACGAGCAGCTCGACTACACCGAACTCGCCACCCGCGCCGACCGCTTGGCCCGGCTGCTGGCCGCCAACGGCATCGGCCCCGGCACCATCGTCGCCCTCGCCCTGCCGCGCTCGCTCGAACTCGTCGTCGCCCTCCTCGCGGTGGCCAAGTCCGGCGCCGCCTACCTGCCGCTCGACCCCGACTACCCGGCCGACCGCCTCGCCTACATGCTGGCCGACGCCGCCCCCGCCGCCCTGCTCACCGACCGCGCCACCGCGCCCCGGCTGCCCGCCCACCAGGTGCCCCAACTGCTCGTCGACGGACCGGAGTCGGCCACCCACCCGGCCGCCCCGCTGGCCCAGCACGAGCGCACCCGCCCGCTGCGCGCCGAGGACACCGCCTACGTCATCTACACCTCCGGCTCCACCGGCCGCCCCAAGGGCGTCCCCGTCACCCACCACAACGTGGTCCGGCTGTTCAGCTCCACCGACCGCTGGTTCGGCTTCGGCGCCGACGACGTCTGGACCCTCTTCCACTCCTACGCCTTCGACTTCTCCGTCTGGGAGCTGTGGGGGGCCCTGCTGCACGGAGGCCGCCTGGTCGTCGTCCCGCACCTGGTCAGTCGCGACCCGGCGGCCTTCCTCGACCTGCTCGCCCGCGAACGCGTCACCGTGCTCAACCAGACCCCGTCCGCCTTCTACCAGCTCAGCGCCGCCGACCGGGACCGCCCCGGATCCGAACTCGCCCTGCGCTACGTGGTGTTCGGCGGCGAGGCGCTCGAACTGGCCCGGCTCGACGACTGGTACGCCCGCCACCCGGAGGACGCGCCCACCCTGGTCAACATGTACGGCATCACCGAGACCACCGTGCACGTCTCCTACATCGCCCTCGACCGGGCCACCGCCGCCGCCGGAAGCAGCAGCACCATCGGCGTCAACATCCCCGACCTGCGGGTCTACGTCCTGGACCAGCACCTCCAGCCCGTCCCGCCCGGCGTCACCGGCGAGATGTACGTCGCCGGGGCCGGCCTGGCCCGCGGCTACCTCGGCCGCCCCGACCTCACCGCCGGACGCTTCGTCGCCGACCCGTACGCCGAACTGTTCGGCGAACGCGGCACCCGGATGTACCGCTCCGGCGACCTCGCCCGCCGCCGCGCCGACGGCGTCCTGGAGTACTTCGGCCGCGCCGACCAGCAGGTGAAGCTGCGCGGCTTCCGGATCGAACTCGGCGAGATCGAGGCCGTGCTGGCCGCCCACCCGGGCGTCGCCGACGCCGCCGTGGTCGTCCGCGAGGACGCCCCGGGCGACAAGCGACTGGTCGGCTACGCGGTCACCACGGCGAGCCCCGAGGACCCGAGCGCCGTCGCCGCCCCCACCCCCGAGGACCTGCGCGCCCACGCCGCCGCCGGACTGCCCGCCCACATGGTGCCCTCCGCCGTCGTCCTGCTCGACCGGCTGCCGCTCACCGCCAACGGCAAGCTCGACCGCCGCGCCCTGCCGGCCCCCGACGCGCCCGCCACCGGCGCCGGACGCCCGCCGCGCACCCCGCGCGAACAGCAGCTGTGCGAACTCTTCGCCGAGGTGCTGGGCGTCGCGGCGGTCGGCGTCGACGACGACTTCTTCGCCCTTGGCGGCCACTCGCTGCTGGTCGTCCGCCTCGCCGGGCGGATCCGCGAACTGCTCGGCCTGGACGTCGGCATCGGCACCCTGTTCCAGTCGCCCACCGTCGCCGCCCTCGACACGGCCCTGGCGGCCGGCTCGCAGAGCGCCGACGCGCTGGACGTCCTGCTCCCGCTGCGGCCCGCCGCGCCCGGACGCCGTACCCCGCTGTTCGCCGTCCACCCCGCCGGCGGCCTCAGCTGGTGCTACACCGGCCTGATCCGCCACCTGCCCGCCGACCTGCCGATCTACGGCCTCCAGGCCCAGGGCGTCGGCGCGGCCACGGCGGCCCGGCCCCTGCCGCAGACCCTGGACGAGCTGGCCGCGCACTACGTCGACCGGCTGCGCGAGGTCCAGCCCGAGGGCCCGTACCGGCTGCTCGGCTGGTCCACCGGCGGGATCATCGCGCACGCCGTCGCCGTCCGGCTCCAGGACCTCGGCCACGCCGTCGAGTTGCTCGCGATCCTGGACGCCTACCCCGCCGAGGGCTTCCGCGACCTGCCCGTCCCCGACCAGGCCGAGGCGCTGGAGGCGCTGCTCACCATGGGCGGCTACGGCCCCGAGGACCTCGCCGGGCGGCCGCTCGAACTCGCCGCCGTCACCGAGCTGCTGCGCCGCGAGGGCAGCCCGCTCGCCGGACTCGACGACGCCACCGTGGCCGCCCTCAACCGGATCTACCTCAACACCAACCACCTCGTCCGGGGCCACGACCACCGCCCCTTCGACGGCGACGTGCTGTTCTTCCGCGCCACCGTCGACACCATCGACGAGACCCTGGTGCCCGAACTCTGGACCCCGTACGTGTCCGGCCGCATCGACAACACCGACGTCGCCTGCTCGCACAAGGACATGACCCTGCCCGCCCCGATCGCGCACATCGCCCGCGTGATCACCGACCACCTGGAGAAGTCCTCCGATGAGTGACGCCCCCGCCAACCCCTTCGACGGCGACGGCGAGTTCCTCGCCCTCGTCAACGACCAGGGCCAGCACTCGCTCTGGCCGGCCTTCGCCGCCGTCCCGGCCGGCTGGAACGTCTCCCACGGCCCGTGCGAGCGCGCCGACGCCGTGCAGTGGATCACCGCCCACTGGACCGACCTGTGACCCCTCCGGCCGTCGAGGCCGCCCCGGCGCGCCCCCTGCTCGCGGGGCGCGCCGCGGTGGTCGTGGTCTACACCGCCGCGATGTGCATGAACGGCCTGGACTCGACCATCGTCAACCCCGCGCTGTTCACCATCGCCGAGGACTTCGGGCGGCCCGTCTCGGCCGCCAACGCCGTCGAGACGGCCTTCCTGGTCGGCCTCGCCGTCGGCCTGCCGGTGGCGGGCTGGCTCGGCGACCGGTTCGGCGTGAAACGGGTCTTCCTCGGCTCCCTGGCCGCGTTCACCCTCGCCTCCGCCCTGTGCGCCGCCGCCCCCGGCCTCGGCTCGCTCGCCGCCGCGCGGGCCGTCCAGGGCGTGGCCGGCGGGCTGCTCACCCCGGTCGGGATGACCCTGCTGTTCCGGGCCTTCGCCCCGCACGAGCGGGCCGGCCTGGGCCGGATCCTGATCGTCCCGACCGCCCTGATGCCCGCCCTCGGCCCGCCGCTCGGCGGCCTCCTGACCGAACACCTCTCCTGGCACTGGCTGTTCCTGGTCAACGTGCCGGTCGGGGTCGCGGCCGTCGTGACCGGGCTCATCGGCCTGCGCGCGGCGGACGAGCCCCCGGCCGGCCGCTTCGACACCACCGGCTTCCTGCTCGCCACCCCCGGCCTCGGACTGCTCACCTACGCGCTCGGCTTCGGCCCGGCGCACGGCTGGTCCTCGCCGGGAGTGGCGCTCAGCGGCGTGGCCGGTCTCCTCCTGCTCGTCATCGCCGTGCGCCACCAACTCCGCTCCGCCGAACCACTGGTGGATCTTCGGCAGCTCGCCGACCGCACCTTCGGCACCGCCACCTGGCTGGCCCTGCTCACCTCGGCCGGCCTGATGGGCGCCCTGTTCGTCCTCCCGCTGCTCTACCAGGCCGCCCTCGGGGCCTCGGCCCTCGACGCCGGGCTGAGCGTCTTCCCCGAGGCGATCGGCCTGATGGCCGCCTCCCAGGTGGTCGACCGCCTGCTGCCCCGGTTCGGTCCCCGCCGCCTCGCGCTGCCCGCGCTGCTGCTCGCCGCCCTCGTCCTGGCCGCCCTCGGCTTCGCCGAGAACCCCTGGGCCGTACGGGCGTTGATGTTCGCGGTCGGGCTCGTCCTGGGCACCGCCGTGCTCACCGTCCAGATCGCCGGCTTCGCCGACGTCCCCGGGCCCGCGATGGGCCGCGCCATGGGCCTGTTCACCATCGTCCGCACCCTCGGCGGCGCCCTCGGCATCGCCGCCACCGCCGCCCTCATCGGCGCCCTGGACACCGACGGCGGCTCACTCGGCCCCTACCGCCTCGCCCTTCTGCTCACCGCCGCCCTGGTCGCCGCCGGCACCCTCCTCACCACCCGCCTCCCCCGGGAGGCGCCGGCACCACCCCTCGCCGACTGAACAGCCACGCCGCACCCCGCGATCGCGGGGTGCGGCGTCAGTTCGTTGGACGCGGCCTTCCGGGCTCAGGCGCTCGGCCAGAGGATCAGGTCGGGCAGGGCGTGCCGGCGCGGTCGGTCGCCGAGGTCGGCGAGTGCGGTGCGGATGGCCCGGAGGTGTCCGACGGTCAGCTGCAGGGGCGGCTCGTCGGGTTGGTGGGTCGTGCGGATGGGGTAGTCGACGCCGGGGGTGCGGGTCATCTCGATGTGGCAGCCGAGCAGGTGCGTCACCGGGCGGCGTTCGGCGAAGTCGATCAGCCGGTCGACGGTGCGGGTGAAGGCAGGCCAGTCGTCGATGTAGAGGCGGCCCGGGTAGACGGTGTCGCCGGTGAGCAGCAGGCCCGTCCACGGGTCGTAGTAGGTGACGGCCGCCGGGTGGTGGCCCGGGGTGGCCAGGCATTCGAGCACCCGGCCGCCGCCCAGGTCCACCCGCGCGACGGCGTCCGGGTCCTGGTCGAAGCCGAAGTACGGCCAGGCCGTGGCCGGGTCGGCGCCGACCAGGGTCGTCGCGGGCCGGTCGGCGAACTGCCCGTCGCCCGCGACGTGGTCGCCGTGCGGGTGGGTGTGCAGGACGAGCAGTCCGTAGCCGTCGCGGGGGTGGTCGGCGAGCCACTGGTCGATGAGTCCGTCGACCACGGTGCGCAGGGGGAAGTACGCGGCGGAGGCGGTGGCCCCGGTGTCGATCAGGACCGCCCGCTCGCCCCCGAACAGCAGGAACAGGAACGGCGCCTCGTAGTCGACCGCCTTGTTCTGCCGCAGGATGACGGTGTGCTCGTCGTACGCGTGGACCTGGATGTCCGGGTCCGTGTTGTGCTTCGCGGACGGGGACCCGTGGATCCACCGCACGTCGAGCGGACGGGCGATCGGGGCACCGGCGGCCATGACGTCTCCCTCGGTGCGTCGTCTTGGCGGGCCGGGTACGGCGCACATCTCGTCCGGGGCGGTCACCGGCGCGCCGCCACCGGGACGCTAGCACGCCCGGGTGGCGGGACGCCTCGGCCGCCGTCGGTCCGGATGGTCCACCGGGAGTTCTCAGGCACGCCCCAGCAGGTGCGCCAGCCCGTCCGCCAGCCCGCCGCGCCAACAGGCGTAGTCGTGGCCGCCGTTGAACTCGCGGTACGCGAGGTCGTAGCCGCGGGCGGTGAGGACGTCGCGCAGGTGACGGTTCTGCGGGAGCAGCATCCACTCCTGGAGGCCGACCTCGACGTAGAACCGGGCCTCCCGCCTTTGCTCGCGGGCGAATTGGCGGGTCAGCCACTCACTGCCCTCGTCGAACTCGGTCTCGTCCGGCCACCAGAAGGAACCGGACTGACAGAGCGCGCCGCCGAAGCGGTCGGGGCGCCGGAACGCGGCGAAGGCGGCGGTGAGGCCGCCCGCGCTCTGGCCGGCGATCACGGTGGCGGCCGGGTCGGTGGTGGTGCCGAACTCCGCCGCCGCCCAGGGGAGGAGGCGGTCGGCGAGGAGGTCGACGAAGGCCGGGTTGCAGCTGAGGTCGTCGGGTCGGCAGGAGCCCATGGTGTGGACGAGCAGGGCGACGGTGGGCGGGATGGCGCCGTCCGCCGCCAGGTTGTCGAGGGTGTCGCCGACCGACAGCACCTCGCCCCACATCTCGCCGTCCAGCAGCACGGCCACCGCGAACGGCCCGCCACCGGCGGAAGGCCCGCCCCCGGCGGGGAGGTGGACGTCCACCCGCCGCCCGGCCACCTCGTGGGCCACCGTCCGCCCGCGCGGCACGCCGTCGCGCCGCCGGACGTACGGCTGGGCGGGGGCGTCGGGCAGGCTGAGCACGGACGACGGGTGGCGCCCGTCGCGGGCGGGCAGCCGGGGGGCGGCGTCGTGCGGGTCGGGGCGGGCGTGGTCGAGGACGCGCAGCCAGTCCGCCCGGGCGGTGCCGGGGGCGTCCCCCCGGAACGGGTACAGCTGGTAGGACGCCCGGTGGTCGGCGCGCAGCCGGTAGGTGATCGACCAGCGGCCGTCGTCGCGGCGGGTCATCAGGTGCGGGGCGAGGTCGCCGGCGTGCCGGTCCTTGTCGGTGACGGTGTGCAGGAGGGCGAGCACGCCGTCGCACGACGCGTCCTCGTGCACGAAGGTGACCAGGCGGTAGGCGGGGTCGGCCGGATCGGGCTCGACGAGGGGAAGGGTTTCCATCTGCGGTACTCCTCGGGAAGGTTAAGCGGGGGTGCCCTTGCGGCCGAGCAGCACCCAGAGCAGGAAGGGGCCACCGAGGACGGTGGTGACGATGCCGACCGGGATCTCCACCCCGTCGATCAGCACCCGCCCCACGGTGTCGGCGAGCACGACGAGGACGGCGCCGGTCAGTGCCGAGCCGAGGACCGGCACGCGCGCCGGCCCGGCCAGCCGCCCGGCGATCACGGGCGCGGCCAGCGCGACGAAGCCGACCGGCCCGCACACGCCGACGGCCAGCCCGGCCAGCGCGACGGCCAGCAGCAGGCAGCCGAGCCGGACCCGGCCCGGGTCGACGCCCAGCGAGGCGGCCACGCTGTCGTCGAAGCGCAGCACCGCAAGCCGCCGGGCCACCGCCAGCGCGAGCGGCACGAGTACGGCCAGCCCGATCAGGACCGGGGTGGCGACGGCGTAGTCCCGCCCGTTGAGACTGCCGGAGGTCCAGACGTACAGCGAGCCGGCCGAGTTGAGCGAGCGGCGGGCGAGCGCGACCTGGATGACGGCCGAGGCGAGCGCGGACATCGCGAGGCCGACGACCAGCACCCGGTAGCCCTGCGCGCCGAGCCCGCCGGAGACCAGGGTGACGACCAGGACGGCGGCCAGCGCGCCGAGCGGGCCGGCCCACCAGGCGCCGAAGGTGCCGGAGACGGTGGCGGAGATCAGGACGGCGGCGGTGGCACCGTCGTTGACGCCGAGCAGTTCGGGGGTGGCGAGGCGGTTGCGGGCGAGGGTCTGGGTGAGGCAGCCGGCCAGGCCGAGGGCGGCGCCGGCGGCGAGCCCGGCGACGATCCGGCCGAGCCGGAACTTCTGCACCAGCAGCACGTCCAGCCGGTCGCCGTAGCCGAACACGGCCTGGAGGGTGCGGCCGAGGCCGAGTTCGCTCTGCCCGGCGTGGGCGGACACGACGACGACGGCGAGCAGCGCCGCGGCCAGGGCGAGCGAGGCGAGCAGCGCCCGGCGGGGGAGCAGCAGCGACCAGGCGCCGCGCCGCAGCACCAGGTCGGGTTTCGGCGCGGGCGGCTCGGACCGCCGGACGGGGGCGGGCTCGGCCGGGTCGGCCATGCCGAGCGCGGCGGTCCGGCGGGAGCGGACGATCGCGATCAGCGCGGGGGCGCCGACCAGGGAGACGATCACCGACACCGGCGCCTCGAACGGGCGGGCCACCAGCCGGGCCAGCACATCGGCCCCGGTGAGCACGGCGGCACCGAACAGGCCGGCGAGCACGGTGAGTTGCCCGACCCTGGGGCCGGCGACGGCCCGCGCCAGGAACCCGGCGAGCAGACCGAGGAAGGAGATCGGGCCGGCCAGCGCGACGGCCGAGGCGGTCAGCAGGGTGACGGCGAAGGCGACCGCGGCCCGGGTGGCGCCGGGCCGGTGGCCGAGACCGCGGGCGAGGTCGTCGCCGAGCGCGAGCGCGGTGAGCGGCCGGGTGGCGAGCAGGGCGAGCAGGAAGCCCACGCCGAGCACCGGGGCGAGCTGGCGCAGCGTCGTCCAGCCCTCCACCCCGGCCAGCGAGCCCAGCACCCACACCCGGTACCGGTCGTACGCCTCGGGCGAGTTGACGATCAGCACGCCGGTGAGCCCGCCGAAGGTGGCGCCGACCGCCGAGCCGCCGAGCACCAGTCGCATCGGGGACCCGCCCCGGGCACCCGCGATGAGCAGCACCAGCGTGCTGGCGAGCACGGCGCCGCCGAAGGCGAAGGCCAGGTACCCGTACGAGGTCTGGATGCCGAGCACGGCGATGCCGAGCACGACCCCCAGCGAGGCGCCGGCGTTGACGCCGAGCAGTCCGGTCTCGGCGAGCGGGTTGCGGGTGACGGACTGCAACTGCGCCCCGGCGACCCCGAGCGCGGCGCCGACCAGCAGGGCGGTGGCCGTGCGGGGCAGGCGCAGGTCGCCGACGACGAGGGCGAGCCGGCCGTCCGCGCGGGCCCCGTGGCGGTCCAGCAGGTAGTCCAGCACCCGCCCGGGGCCGACCTCCCCGGCGCCGACGGACAGCGAGAGCGCGGCGAGGGCGAGCAGGACCGCGACCGCGCCGAGGGCGATCGGCCAGGCGGCGCGGCGGCCGTCCCCGCGCGGTGGCGTCGGCGGCGGCGGGGCGTCCGGCTCGGTGCGGGACTCCCCGGGGGCGCCCACTTGCGACAATGTCATAAGGTAAGGCTAACCTAATGAGCGCATCGTCCTGTGGGCACCGTCACCGTGCCGGGTCGCCCGGACGCCGCCCAACCCCCGTACCACCGCTGCCCGGAGGCACCCATGCCGTTCGCCCAGAGCCCGCTCCACCCCGTCCGCCGCCGCGCGGCCCGGGCGCTGGCCGTCACCGGGGCGGCCGCCCTCCTGCTCGCCGGGTGCGGCTCCTCCGGGTCCTCCTCCGGATCCTCGGGCTCCGCGGGCGGCTCCTCCGCCGCCGGCAGCCCGGCGGCGGACGCGGCCGGCGGCAAGCGCACCGTCAAGGACGCGACCGGCAAGGCCGTCGAGATCCCCGCCGCGCCCCAGCGGATCGTCACCCTCACCCAGGAGGACCTCGACGCGGTGCTCGCCCTCGGCGTCAAGCCCGTCGGCATCACCAACGGCCAGGGGCTCAACGAGCCGCCCGCCTACCTCAAGGACAAGGTCCAGGGCGTCCCGGTGGTCGGCAACCTGCTGCAGCCCGTGATGGACAAGGTCATCGCCGCCAAGCCCGACCTCATCCTGGCCGGCGACATGCAGGACGAGCAGATGCTCAAGCAGCTGCGCGAGATCACCCCCGCCACCCTCGTCACCATGGCGCCCACCGACGACTGGAAGCTCGCCTTCCGCGGCATCGGAAACGCCGTCAACAAGCTCGACCAGACCAACAAGGTGATCGCCGACTACGAGGCCAAGGCGGCCAAGGCCGGTGGCGACCTCGGCAAGAACAAGGGCGCGGCCGTCTCCATCGTCCGCTGGAACCCGACCGGGCCGAGCTGGATGGAGAAGAAGCAGTTCGCCAGCGGCGTCGCCCTCGACATGGGCCTCACCCGCCCGGCCGCGCAGGACAAGGACGGCAACGCGCACAGCCCGGCGCTCAGCCTGGAGAAGCTCGCCGAGATCGACGGCGACTGGCTGTTCCTGTCCACCCTCACCGACGACGGCAAGACCGCGCTCAAGGACGTCCAGTCCAAGCCCGCCTACCAGGAGCTGGGCGCGGTGAAGAACAAGCACGCCGTCACCGTGGACGGTTCGGTCTGGTCCACCCGCGGCGGGCCGCTCGCGGCCGACGTGGTCATCGGCGACATCGGCAAGGCGCTCGCCGCCTCCTGACCGGTCCGCGTTCGGGCCCGTGCCCGCGTTCGGGCCCTGTTCGGGCTCGTACCCGCGCTCGGGCCCTGTTCGGGCCCGTGCCCGCGTTCGGGCCCGTACCCGGTCGGCCGGCACCTTGCCCGGTCGGCCCGCAGCCCCCTCCAACCGAAGGAACCCTCGATGGAGTTGACGATCCAGGGCCTCACCGCCGGCTACGGCCCCGGCCGCCCGGTGCTCGCCGGCGTCGACCTCACCGTCCCGGCCGGCCGGGTGGTGGCCGTCGTCGGCCCGAACGGCTGCGGCAAGTCCACCCTGCTGCGGGCCGTCGCCCGGCTGCACCGGCCGGACGGCGGGCGGGTGCTGGTCGGCGGCGAGGACGTCTGGCGGCTGCGGCCGCGCCAGGCCGCGCACCGGGTCGCGCTGCTCCCGCAGAGCCCGCAGGCCCCCGAGGCGGTCACCGTCGCCGGACTCGTCCGCTATGGCCGCCACCCGCACCAGGGGCTCTTCCGCCAGTGGTCGGCCGACGACGAGCGGCTCACCGCCGGGGCGCTGCGCGCCACCGGCGTCGAGGAACTCGCCGACCGCCGGCTGGACCGCCTCTCCGGCGGCCAGCGGCAGCGCTGCTGGCTCGCCATGGTGCTCGCCCAGGACGCGCCCGTCGTGCTGCTCGACGAACCCACCAGCGCGCTCGACCTCGGGCACGCCGTCGAGGTGCTGGAACTGGTCCGCGAGGTCGCCGCCGGCGGGCGGACGGTCGTCATGGTGCTCCACGACCTCGCGGCGGCGGCCCGCTACGCCGACCTGGTCGTCGCCCTGCGCGACGGCTCGGTGGTGGCCTGCGGCCCGCCCCGCGAGGTGGTCGACGCACCGCTCGTGCGCGCGCTGTACGACATCGACAGCGACGTGCTCGCCGCCCCCGGGGACGGCGCGCCGGTGATCGTTCCCCGTGCGGCGCCGGTGCGTTGACGATGCGTCAGGCATGACCTGGCGCGCGACGGGAGGCGGGTGGCGGGGCAGGCGGCGTGCCGTCTGCCCCGTTCACTCGTTCGACGGGTTTGCGCCCAGGAAGCCGCGGAGCGGCCTCTCCGGCTGCCGCTTTGTCAGTGGGCCTCGCTACGTTCCTCGCATCGCTGACCGGCAGGTGGGAGGAGACGTCCGTGGCATGGGTGGAAACAGGCGCGGGAGGGTACCGCGTCGCGCTCGACGGGGAGGGCAAGGTGGTCTGCCGCAACGCGGCGGGCCGCGAGCTGAAGTCCCTGCCGTCGAAGCTCGGTGACGATCCGGTGGTCGTCCAGCTCAGGCAGCTCACCGAGTGGCTGGCCGCGCACGAGCGGCGCTGCCAGGAGGACGTCGAGCGGTGGATGGTGCGCTCGCTGCCGGTGCCCGCCGCCGTGCTGACCGCGGTCTGGGCGGACGAGGCCTGGCAGGCCGTCCTGCGCGACCTGGTGGTCACCGGCTCGGACGGCGCCGTCGCCGGCTTCCTGCGCGGTGCGGACGCCGAGCGCGGGATCGGCCTGGTGGACCTGGACGGCGACACCGTCCGGCTCACCGACGGAGAGATCCTGATACCCCACCCCGTGCTGCTCCCGGACCTCGACGACCTGCGCGAGTTCGCCGTCGAGCTCGGCGTCTCCCAGCGCGTGCCGCAGCTCTACCGGGAGGTCTGGCACCGGCCGGACGAACTGCCGGCCGGCACCGAGGTCACCACCTACGCCGGCGGCCGCTACCGGGAGCTGCGCGAGCTGCTCGGACGCTGCGCCCGGCTCGGCCACCGGGTGCGCGGCGGCTCCGCCGTCCAGCCCGTGGTGGAGGCGGGGCGCACCGTCGAGGCCCGCGTCTGGGTGGGCGACTACTACGAGTACGACGCCTGCGAGACGGGTGCGCTCAGCTGGGCGGGCCCGGACGGCCGGGTGCTGCCGCTCGCCGAGGTCGGCCCGATCGCCTGGTCCGAGGGCATGCGGATGGCCGCCGCACTGTACGCAGGCCGCACCATCGAAGGGGAGGACGCCGCATGACCGCCACCGGACTCGACCAGAGGGCCGTTCAGGACGCCGACCGGGCGGCTGCCCAGGACACCGGGCCGCACGAGCGGCTGCTCGACGCGGGGGCCGTGCTCCCGCCCGGCACCCTGCCCGGCGCCGGCCGCCCCGACAGCGCCGCCGACGTGCTCACCGCCCGCGCCTACACCCACCCCGCGCTCGACGGGCGCCGGATCGTCCGGCTGGTCCCCGGCGCGCTCGGACCGGCCGAGGACCTCGCCGTCGACTTCCTCGGGCTCGTCCCCGACGGCGCGCCCGCCGAGGTCGGCCAGGTCCGCCAGGAGGCGCTCGGCTTCCCCGCCTGGGCGCTGGTCCACGACCCGGCCAACGGGCACCACGCGCTCGCCCTGGTCAAGGAGATGGAACGGCTCTCCCGCCAGGCCCGGTCCAAGCCCGGCACCGCCAAGGACGGGTTCGAGGCGCTGGCCGCCCGTCTCGGCCGCGCCGTGCCGCACTTCCTGCCCACCTTCTGCGAGGAGGTCGGCCGGATCTTCCTCGCCCACGGCAACCAGACCTACGCCGCCAGCTACTTCGGCAAGGCCCGCGAGGCCGAGCGCACCTACCGCCTGACGGTCGACGAGGAGCGGCTGCGCGCCGTCTTCCTGGAGTTCGCCCTGGCCGGCGCGCTCACCGTCAAGTCCCTGCGCCAGTACGTCAAGGAGCTCACCGGGCGGCTCGACGCGCTGACCGCCTGGCAGCGCTTCCGCCAGCTGTGCACCGAGCGCTCCGCCGCCGGCATGGCCCCCTACGCCGGGGTCGCCGAGGACGCCCGCGCGCTGATCAAGGCCGCCGGGCTGGACCGCGCCGAGCACGAACAGGCGCTGCTCGCCGAACTGCTGGCCGCCCCGGGCGTCAACCGGGCGCCCGGCGCGTTCTGGAAGTCCTGGCACGGTTCCCTGACCGAACTCGGCCGGCGCGACCCGGCGGTCCGGGCCCGGCTGCTGGAGCTGATGCCCGACCCGGCCGGCACCGACGCCGCCCTGAACGACACCGCCTGGCTCGGCCTGCTCGCCGAGACCGGGGCCGAGCAGCTGCTCACCGGCCCGCGCCCCGAGGGCGCCGAGGACTCCGAGCCTGCCGCCGCGTGGCTCCGGCGCTGGTGCCACCACCTCGGGCGCGGCTGGCGCTCCCGGCCCAGTTGCGCCGCCACCGTCGCCCTGGCCGGCCGGATGGCCGAGCGGCTGCGGGCCGACGGAGTCCCGGTGGACCTGTACACCGACGTCCGCCGCAGTCAGACCCAACTCGACCTGCTGGACCAACTGCTCGCCGACGGCGTGCCCGTCGCCGACCCGTCGGCCACCCACCGGTTCGACCTCAAGGACTGGGTCGACCAGTGCGGCGCCGACAGCACCGGCCTCGCGGCCGTCGCCGCCGACCCGCGCTTCCGGCCCGCCCTGCGCGCCGCGACCGCGCCCGCCTGGGACACCGCCGTCAAGCGGCAGGTGCCCGCCCTGCCGCTGCTGCGCCGCCTGTTCGAGGAGTGGGCCGAACTCCGGGCCGACGAGCTGACCGCCGCCCGCGGCCTGGCCGGCGCCGCCGACCTGGTGCAGTCGCTGAGCCCGTACCGCACCGCCGTGCGGGCCGTCGCCCCGGACGCCGCCGAGCGGATCGCCGCCCTCGACGTCACCGCCCTGCTCGCCGGGGCGCTCGGCGCCGGCATCCTCGACGAACTCGGCTGGCCCGCCCTGGAAGAGGCCCTGGCCACGCTCGCCGACCCGGCCGACCCGACCGACCCGACCGACCCGACCGACCCGACCGACCCCGCCAAACCCGTGGACCCTGCGGACCCCGAATCCGCCGGGCCGGACTCGGAGTCGCCCGACACCCCCGGCCTCAACGGCGGGCGCCTCACCGGCCTGATCGTCGAGGACGCCTGGCCGCACCTGATCCTCGCCCGCCACGACCAGGCCGTCGTGGTCGGCCCGCAGGGCGTCCTGCTGGAGCACACCCTGCGCCTGCCCCCGGCGAAGGAACGCTGGAACCAGCCCCGGTTGCGCTTCGTCGACGGCGAACTCCTCGTCGCCTGGTACCAGGACGGAAAGCAGCACGCCTACTGGTCCAGCCGGCCCGGGGAGGTCACCGAACTCACCGGCGAGACCATCGCCGGCTACTACTACGGCGACCGGGATCCCGAGCCCCCCTCCCTCCCGCTGCCCGGCGGCGGCCGCACCACCGGCGAACGCCCGCTGCACCCCGGCGACACCCGGATGCCCGGCGAACACCGGGTCCTCGGAGACGGCACCGGCCACTGGACGCTGCGCTACGGCCAGGACGGCGCCGTCCTGCGCGAACTCGACCCGCACACCGGCGCCCTCGGCCGCGCCGCCGAACCACCGGTGATCGCCGCCACCGCGGCCGCAGGCTGGCTGCCCGCTGCTCGCGCCCGACTGCTGCCGCTCCAGCCCGGCCTGGAGCAGACGCCGCTCGGCACCGACGGCACCGTGCTCGGCAGCTGGGTCCGGATCGACCCCGGCCGCGCCGTCACCACCACGACCGCCGACGGACAGGCCATCGTCCTGCCGATCACCGACGGCCACCCGGACCACGTCCCGGTCGGCCGCCTCACCCTCCCCGGCCAGGCCCGACCGGTCGTCACCGAGGCGCAGCGCGGCGGCCTCGCCCTCACCCTGCCCGACCTGGCCACGGACACCGACCGCACCGCCGACCTGCGCCCCTGCCGCCCGGGGGACTTCGCCGCCGCCGGCACCGGGCTCGTCCCCCCGCTCGACCACTGGCACGCCCTGCGGCCCCGCGACGAGGCAGGCTCCCGCGTCCTGCGTGGCGTCGACACCGAGCAGGCCGCCCGCCTGATCGACGCCGCCTGGCCGACCGACAGCCGGCCCGCGCCCGAGGAGGAGCAGCGCTGGATCACCGTCCAGGGCGTCCGGCGCCCGCTCGCCCGCTCCGGTGGCGCCCGCCGCGCCCTGCCCGTTCAGGCGGTCGGCACCGTCCTGCCCGGCATCAGCCACCCGCTGCTGCTCGCCGGGGTCGCCGGGCTCGCCCGCACCGCCGCCGACCTGCTCGACCGGACCGCACGGTTCGTCCCGCAGCCGGAGGCCGAGAAGCCGTCCAAGGCCGAGGCCGCCGAGTACCGGCCCGAGCACGGCCGTGACCACGAACTGCGCGAGGCCGTCACCACCCTCCTGCCCGACGTCGCCTGCTTCGGCCCCAACTGGGGCGACGGAGACCGGTGGCGGGTGCTCACCAACCTGCGCGCCGTCACCGCCGTCCTGGCCGACCCGCCGACCGCCACCGGCGAGGGCTGGAGCACCCCGGCCACCGTCACCCTGCAACACGGCGACACCCACCACGGCTGGCTCCACCTGCTCGGCCGTCTCGACACCCTCGCCTACGCGGTGGCCGCCCCGCTCACCGAACCGGCCCACCGCGCCAGCCTCGTGCTGCTCCTCGGCGAACTGACCGAGGGAGTGCTCGCCGACCGCGGCGCCACCCTGCGCGAGATCGTCCTCGGCGAACCCGCCGACCGCGCCGACCGCCGCCGGCCCGCCGTCCCCCGCGAGGGGCAGGTGCTGCGCCACGGCGACCGCACCGTCGTCATCCTCGGCCACCGCCGGCACCACGAGGGCACGGAGCAGTGGTACGCCGTCGACCACGACCCGAGCGGCGCGTTCGGCCCCGTCGCCCACTTCACCACCGTCAAGGAACGCGGCACCGAGGAGCGGGTCGACGCCGCCTGGATCGCCGCGCTCCGGCAGGCGGCCGTGCTGCACGGCGGCGCCCCCTGGCAGCCCGCCCGTGCCATCGCCTTCGGCGGGCTCACCGGGATCGGTGCCGCCCGCGCCGCCCTGCTGCTCAGCCCGCCGCCCGGGCTCTTCCAGTGGCACAGCGCCGTCCTGTCCGCCGACCGCCTCGCCGAGTACGGCCTCAAGTCCACCGAGGCCAAGGCCGCCCGGGACTGGCTGCGCGGTCGCGACCGGACCGCCCTCACCGACGTCTGGGGCGCCCTGCTGCCCGCCGACCCGAAGACCCTCTGGACGGAGGGCCCCGACGTCGACGCCGGCGCCGCCGCCTGGATCCGGCACTTCGGCCGGCTGGTCACCCTCCCCGAGGCCGCCCAGGCCACCGTCACGGGCGCGCGGATCGAACACATCGAGGCGGTGCTCAACCTCGCACAGACCCCCTGGCTGACCGGCACCACGGCCTTCCGGCTCAGCGACGACGGCGGGTCCACCCCCCAGCTGCTCGCCGAGGACCAGAGCGCCGCACCGGCCTCCGGCGACCTCGGGCACGCCGTCGACGCCCTGCGCTGGCTCGCCTACCACCTGCCCGCCGACAGCCCGCTGCGCCCGCTGCTGCCCGCGGCCGCCGCCGCGCTGCGAAGCCGCCTCGCCGACCCCGACCTGCTGCTCGACCTCCACCTCGTCCACACCACCAAGGGCGCCTCGATGTCGGCCGTCCTGCGCACCCACTTCGGCCTGCCGGCCGCGGGCGGAGTCGACCCGAACGGACTGGTCGACTGCGGCCCGGCCCTCGTCCTGACGCCCTACCACGGCGAGTACGAGCGGGTCTGGCTGCGCCCGGCCGGGCTCACCGGCCCCGACGACCCGGTGCTCGAACTGCTCGGCGGGCTGGGCGCCAGCTACTGGCTGGAAACCGAGCGGGGCGCCATCGAGGCCGTCCTGCGCGGCGAAGTGGAGCGTCTGGCGGCCTCCGCCGCCGGCCCCGCCGCCGCGGCCGGTGACGCCGCGGCCTGGCTACAGCACCCGCAGCTCACCGTCCCCGACCTGGTCGCCGAGGCGGCCCGGGCCCACGGCCTCGGCGAGGACGCCGCGGTGCTCTACCTCCAACTGCTGGCCCTGCCCGACCCCACCGACCGCAACATCGCCCGCTGGACGGGCTGGAAGCCGGCCAGGCTCAAGCGCGCCCGCGCCGAACTCGCCGCCACCGACCTGGTGCTGGAGGCCAAGCGGGCCCGGGCCGGCCGCACCCTCTTCCTGCCCGGCGGCTGGCAGGAGGCCAAGGCCCCCGCCCTGCCCGCCGAGACCTGGAAGGCCGCGCTCTACGAACTGCCCACCCACCGCGTCTCGCTGCCCTACCTGCCCGTCCCGGAGCTGTTCGCCCGGGCCTGGCAGCGGACCCTCGACGGCGACGCCCCCGGCTACGAAGAGCTCCAGACCAGCAAGCGCAGGAAGGCCCGCCGATGAGCGCCACGCCGACGAACAGCATGCCGACCAACAGCACACCGACGGGCAGCACACCGGGGAGTGCCGACGCCGCCCCCGCGAGCCGGCAAATCATCCCGCCCGAGGAGAAGCACGCCGCCGAACTGGAGTTCCTGGCCGCGTACGACACCGGCCCGCGCCCGCCCGGCTGGCGGCTCACCCCGCGCGCCGTCGTCACCTTCGTCATGGGCAGCGACGGCGAGAAGCTCAAGGCCGGCCGCCGCGGCCTCGCCATCGAGCAGAAGTTCGTCGGCGAGCGCGCCCTCGTCGAACGCTGCGTCGTCACCCTCGCCGGGGAGCGCGGCCTGCTGCTCGTCGGCGAGCCCGGCACCGCCAAGTCCATGCTCTCCGAACTGCTCGCCGCCGCCGTCTGCGGCACCAGCGCGCTCACCGTCCAGGGCACCGCCGGCACCACCGAGGACCAGCTCAAGTACGGCTGGAACTATGCCCTCCTGCTCGCCAAGGGGCCCAGCCGGGACGCCCTGGTGCCCTCCCCGGTGCTCACCGCGATGACCGGCGGGGCGGTGGCCCGCGTTGAGGAGGTGACCCGCTGCCTGCCCGAGGTGCAGGACGCGCTGGTCTCCCTGCTCTCCGAACGGCGGGTCGCCGTTCCAGAGTTGGCCGGCACCCCGGACGGACAACTGCACGCCGCCGCCGGTTTCACCCTGATCGCCACCGCCAACCTGAGGGACAAGGGCGTCAGCGAGATGTCCGCGGCGCTCAAGCGGCGGTTCAACTTCGAGACGGTCGGCCCGATCGCCAGCCTCGCCGCCGAGGTCGAACTCGTCCGCCGGCAGTCGACCGTCGCCGTCGCCCGCGCCGGAGCCACCTACGCGGTGGACGACGCCGTCCTGGAGGCCCTCGTCACCGCCTTCCGCGACCTGCGCACCGGCCGCTCCACCGAAGGCTGGGACGTCGAGCGCCCGTCCACCGTGATGAGCACCGCGGAAGCCGTCTCGGTCGCCACCGCGCTCGGTGTCACCGCCGCCTACCTGCCCGACGGCGGCGACCTGCTCGGCCGCCTCCCCGGCCAGCTCATCGGCGTCGTGCGCAAGGACGACCCGGCCGACGCCGCCCGGCTGCTCGGCTACTGGGACGGACCGGTCCGCCGGCGCGCCGAACAGGGCGCCGGCACCTGGCGCACCCTGTGGGACCTCCGCTCGGCCCTGGAGGCATGAGGCCATGACCAGCACGGTGACGCCCGCCCCGGCCGGCCCTGATCGCCAGGCCGGCCGCGACCGCCAGGACGGCCCCGCCCGTCCGCTCGGTCCTGACCACCTGGACGGCCTGGACGGCTTGGACGACCCGCGCCAGGCCGTCCGGGCCGCGGCCGACCAACTGGCGGCCTCCGGCACCGGCCGGCCCGGGCCCTACCTGATCGGCGTGCGGCACCACGCGCCGTCGCTCAGCGCGGTCCTCCCCGCGCTGCTCGACGCCGCCAAGCCCGAGGTGGTGCTGGTCGAACTCCCCGCCGAGTTCCAGCCCTGGCTCGGCTGGCTGGCGGACGAGGCCACCCAGGCCCCCGTCGCCCTCGCGGCCGCCCCGGCCGGCCGCGAGGGCGGTCGGGGCACCGCGGCCGATTCCGGCCCCGGCCGGCTCGCCTTCTACCCGTTCGCCGACTTCTCCCCGGAGCTGGTCGCCCTGCGCTGGGCCCGGCGCAACGGCGTCGAGACACTCGCCTGCGACCTCCCGCTCGCCCACCGCACCACACTCCACGGGGAACAACAGCCCGTCGCCGACGCCCCGGGCACCCCCGGCGTCGCCGACGCGCTGCGCCACCGCCTCACCGGGCGCGCCTTTGACGACGACCTGTGGGACCGCCTCGTCGAGACCGCAGCCCCCGGTTCCACCCCCGACGCCGTCCGGCGCGCCGCCCTGCTGGTCGGCTGGGCGCTGCGCCGCGACGCCGAGACCGGCTCCGGCGTCGACCCGTACGACCTGCGGCGCGAAGCCTGGATGCGGGCCCGGATCCGGGCCGCGGCGGCCGACGGGCGCCGGGTCGCCGTCGTCGTCGGTGCCTTCCACGCGCCCGCCCTGCTCGACGGGCCCGCCGCCACCGAGGAACCGCCGCACCCGGACGACCTCGGGCACGCCCTCTCCCTGATCCCCTACACGTACCCGCTGCTCGACGCCCGCTCCGGCTATCCGGCGGGCATCCGCGATCCCGAGTGGCAGCACACCGTCCTCGACGCCGGCGGCGACCCCGACCGCCTCACCCTGGCCCTCACCACCACCGCCGTCCGGATCTGCGAGGCACTGCGCAGCCAGGACCACCCCTCCGGCCCGGCCGACGCCCGCGAGATCGTCCGCCTCGCCGGAGACCTCGCCCGCCTGCGCGGCCACGCGGCCCCCGGCCGCGGCGAACTCGTCGAAGCCGTCCAGACCGTCCTCGCCCAAGGCGAACCCCTCGGCCGCGGCCGGGCCGTCGCCCGGGCGCTCGAACGCGTCCTGGTCGGCACCCGAACCGGCCGCGCCACCCCCGCGGCCCCGCGCAGCGGGCTCGCCCCCGCCGTCGAAACCCTCCTCGCCGACCTCGGCCTCCCCGGCCCCGCCGACCCCGAGCCCCGCGAACTCCGCCTCGACCCGCTGCGCACCCCCCTCGACCGCCGCCGCGAGATCCTCCTCCACCGCCTCACCACCTGCGGGGTCCCCTACGCCGACCCCGTCACCACCACCGGCGCGGGCGGCACCGAAACCATCGGCACGCGCTGGAGCCTCCACTGGACCCCGGCCACTGCCGCGATGCTCACCGTCGCGGGCACCCGGGGCGTCACTCTCGCGCAGGCCGCCGAAGGCACCCTGCGCGAACGCCTCCGCCGAGAACAGCAGGCCGACGGTCCCACCGCCCGCGAGGTCCTCCAAGGCCTCACCGACGCGGCCGCCTGCGGCCTCCCGGCCCTCGCCGACACCCGCCTCACCCAACTCGCCGCCGTCCTCCCGTCCTCCGGCACCCTCCCCGAACTCCTCGACGCCCTGGCCCTCCTCGACCGCCTCGCCGCCGGCCACCTCCCGGGATACCCCTCACCCGACACCCCCGACGGCTCCGCACCGTTGCCCGATGCACCCGATGCACCCGATGCACCCGATGCACCCGATGCACCCGATGCACCCGATGCGGGCGGGTCGTCGGCCGTGCGGGCGGGGCGGTTGGGGGCGGTGGGCGAGGTGTTGACCGTGGCGGCCGTACGGCAGCTGGAGGGGCTGGGCGGGTCGGACGATCCGGCGGATGCGCGGGCACTGGTGGAGCTGGCGCGGCGGGCGGACCTGGACGGCGGGTTGCGGCTGGGGCACGTGCTGGCCGAACTCGCGGACCGGGGGAGTCCGTTGGTGCGAGGTGCGGTCGGAGCGGTGCGGGTGCTGCTGGGCCGGGAGCGGGCGGAGGTGCTGGGCGGGCGGGCGGCTTCGTGGGTGGACGGGGCGACCGGTCCGGAGGCCCGGCACGCGCTCGGTCGGGGGCTGGTCGGCCTGCTGACGGCGGCGGAGGGGCTGTTCGCCGCCGCACCGGAGGCGCTGGAGCCCGTGCTGGAGCGGATCACCTCGCTGCCCGACGCCGCCTTCCTGGACCGGCTGCCGGCGCTGCGCGGCGGCTTCGACACGCTCAGTCCGGCCGCCCGGGACCGGTTGCTGGTCCTGGTCGAGGAACGTCTGGGCACCCGGCTCGCGAGCCTGCCCGAGGACGTCCCACCGGCGGTGGTGGCCGGCTGGGTCCGCGCGGATCTGGCCGCCCGCGCGGCGCTGGCCCGGCGCGGCCTGCTGCCGGCGCCCGGGGACGACCCGGTGCCCGAGCCTCCGCACCACGTCGGCCCTCTCCCTTCCGCACCTGTCGCCACGCGGCACGCCCTCGCCCCGGCCGAGCGCTGGCGGCTGCTCCTCGGTCGCCCCGGCAGCGGCCTGAACGGGCGTTGCGCCCGACTCGCCACCGCCCTGGACGAGTTGTACGGCAGCGGGCGAGGCGAGGGCTCCGGCCCGGGCCTGGACGGGCGGTCCGGGCGAGGAGGCCGCGAGGCGCCCTTTCCGGGGGTGCGGGAGTGGGCCGAGGAACTGTCGGCGCTGTTCGGGCCGGGCGTTCGGGAGGAGGTGCTGGCGGCCGCCGTGGCGCAGGGCCGGACGGACGTCCTGGAGGCGATCGAGCCGGGCGCCGTCCGCCCGTCGGTCGACTTGCTGCGCACGGTGTTGGAGCATGCGGGCGGCCTGCCGGAGGCGAGGGTGGCGCGGCTGCGTCCGCTGGTGCGGCGTCTGGTGGACGAGCTGACGCGCGCGTTGGCGACCAGGCTGCGTCCGGCGCTGACCGGGATCAGCGTGCCGCGTCCGACGCGTCGGCCGGGTGGCGGACTGGACCTGGAGCGGACCATTCGCGCCAATCTCGCCACGGCCCGCCCGTCGGGGGACGGCGGCACGCTCATCGTGCCCGAGCGCCCGGTGTTCCGGACCAGGGCCCGGCAGTCGGCCGACTGGCGGCTGATCCTGGTCGTGGACGTCTCCGGGTCGATGGAGGCGTCGACGGTCTGGGCGGCGCTGACGGCGTCGATCCTGGCCGGGGTGCCTTCGCTGAGCACCCACTTCGTGGCGTTCTCCACCGAGATCGTCGACCTGACCGAGCGGGTGGAGGATCCGCTGAGTGTGCTGCTGGAGGTGCGGATCGGTGGTGGCACCAGCATCGCGGGCGGCCTGCGGTACGCGCGGAAGCTGGTGACGGTGCCGTCCCGGACGCTGGTCGTGGTGGTCAGCGACTTCGAGGAGGGCGGTCCGGTGGGCGGGCTGCTGGCCCAGACCCGGGCACTGGTGGATTCCGGTGTGCACCTGCTCGGTTGCGCGGCGCTGGACGACACGGGGACGGCCCGCTATTCGAAGGCGGTCGCGGGCCAGCTGGTCGCGGCCGGCATGCCCGTGGCGGCGTTGAGTCCGCTGGAACTGGCCCGCTGGGTGGGGGAGAAGGTGCGATGAGTGTGACGGAGCGGACGAGCGGCTGGCCGGTGGTCCGGCCGGAGGTGGTCGCGGAGGTGGTGGCCGGGTTGAGCGCCCGGCTGCAGAAGCGGCTGGACGGTGCGGCGGCGAAGCTGGCGGAGCGGCCGGTGATCCGTTGCGGCGACGAGTGGCGGGTGGAGGTGGACGAGGAGACGGCGCTCGTGCTGCACGCCCCGGGCGCGGTGGTCGCGGATGCGGCCGACGTGCGCTGCGGCTGCCTGCTGGCCCCGGCCTGCGTGCACCGGGCCGCTGCGGTCACGCTCTGCCCGTTGGCCGAACTGGCCGAACTGGCCGAGGAGACCGAGGAGACCGAGGAGACCGAGGAGGTCACGCCGACCGAGGCCGCCCCAGCGTCCTCGGAGGAGGCGCAGCCCGAGGCCGGGCCCACCCCGGTGGAGGTGGCGGCGGCCCATCATCTCCACCGAGCCGGGTGTGCCGTGCTGGCCGCCGGGGTGAGCGGCGCGGGGGCGGTCGCGCAGGCCGAGCTGCTGCGGGCGGCCCACCGGGCGCGGCTGGCGGGGTTGTACCGCCCGGCCGTGGCGGCGGTCGCGGTGGTGACGAGGGTGCGCGCGGCCCGGTCCGGGGCGCCGGACCACCGGCTGGCGGACCTGGTGGCCGGTCTGCGTGAGCTGCTGGACCTGACCACCGCTCTGAGCACCGGCTGCGGCCCGGTCTCCGAGCTGCGCGGCACCGCCCGCCAGGCGTACGGCGAGGAGGGCGGGTTGCGGCTGTACGGGCTCTTCGCCGAGCCGGTGCTGACGGCCACGCATGCGGGAGTGGTGAGTTGGGCGGTGGACGCCGGGGGGCGGCTCAGCACGGTGGCCGAGGTGATGCCGCACGGTGATGCGGCGGACGCGGCCCCGCAGGCGGTCGGTGCGGGCAACCGGACGGTCCGGCTGGGGGAGGCCCCGCTCAGCCACCGGGAGTTCAGCCGCGCCGGGCTGGCCGTCCAGGGCGCCACCCGGTCCGCCGCCGGGCGGCTGGGCGCGGGTGCTTCCGTCCGGGCGGTTCGGGCGGCGGGCGCGGCGTGGACGGCGGAGCCGGTGGCCGCGCTCTGGGCCGAACCGGCGGCCGCCCAGGTGGCGCGGGTGCTCGCGGCGGAGCCGCTGCCGTACGAGGGCCGTCCGGCCGGGAGCGACCTGCTGTTCCTGGACGTGACTCTGCTGGGCCCGGCTCCGGCCGGCCCGGGCGGGGCGCCGAGGCTGCTGGCGCGCTGCGAGGGCGGTGCCGACGGCGCCGACGGCGGCGACGGCGGCTTGGTGGTCGGTCTGTGCACGGGGCACGAGCACCCGGGGCTGGCCTTCCGGGCGAACCTCGCACTGCTCGCCACCGCGCCCGGCCTGCGGCTGCGGGTGATCGGCCGTCTGGAGCGATCGGACCGGCCGGAGCTTCGCCTGCTCGCGATCGGTACACCCCCGGAGCCCTCGATGGCCCCCGAGATCCCCGGCCTTCCCTCGCTCGCCGTCCCCGCGGACCGGGCCGACCGGGTCAATCTCGGCCTCGAACGCCTCCAGACCGCCGACCTCCGGACCGCCGACCAGCGGACCGCCGCACCCGCCGATGCCGGGCCCGGCTTCCCGGCCGGTCTCCCGAACGAGGCCCCTTACGGTCCACCCGTCCACGTGCTCGGCCGCCGGGTCGAGCAGGCGGTCACCACGGGGCGCCACGCCCTGGCCCCGAGCGCGGCCACGGCGGCCGCCGACGGGAGCCTGCTGCGCGCCGCCGGGCTGGTGACGGCCGCCGAGCTCCTGGACGCCCTGCGGGCCGCCGCGGCCGACCGGCGCCGCGACGTGTTCGGCCGGGTGGTCCCGGACGACCACGACGCCTTCGCTGGGTCCTGGCTGGCGGCCGCCTGCTACACGGAGGAGCTGGCCGCCGCGCTCTGCGCCGCCGCCTGGGCCGGGGAGCCCGCTCTGGACCGGCATCGGGGGGAGGTATAAGGAAAAGTATTTGCATAGACAGCTAATCCGCGTCAGCTGGCATACTTGTCGCAGGGAAGACGTCGCGAGACGTGCAGGGACGTGGAAGGGAAGGCGAGCTATGGGTATCCGCGACGACGCGGCCGAGGTCCGGGCCCGTGGCTGGCGAACTCTCGCCGCGCTGCACGGGCTGATCGACGCGGCGCTGGAGAAGGCGCTGCAGGCGGAGCACCGGCTCTCGGTGGTCGAGTACACGGTGCTGGACGCCCTGTCGCGGCAGGACGGGTGGCACATGCGGATGCAGCAGCTGGCCCGCGCCGCGGCGCTGAGCAGCAGCGCGACGACCCGCCTGGTGACCAGGCTGGAGGACCGTGGGCTGCTCAGCCGCTACCTCTGCGCCGACGACCGGCGCGGGATCTACACCGAGCTGACGCCGGAGGGCCGCACCCTGCTGACGTCCGCCCGCCCGGTGCACGACGCCACCCTGGAGGCGACGCTGGCGCAGGCCGCCGAGGTGCCGGAGCTGGCACCGCTGGTCCACGCGCTCTCCGGACTCGACGACCCGGCCGGGCTCACCGGCCGCACTCCGGCCAACGCCTGAACCCTGGCCAACGCCTGAACCCCGGCCCTGACCTGACCCCCGACCCCGACCTGGCCCCCGACCCCGACCCCGACCCCGACATCAAGGTCGGCGCCGGCCCCGGCAAGCCGACAAGCCCGTACGGACCGGACGCTCAACGCCGCCCGGCGGACAGGGCGTTGCGGTGCACCTGGTCGAGCAAGGCGAGCAGCAGCTCCTTGCTGGACGCCCGTTCCCGCACGTCGCAGAGCACGATCGGGACCTCGGGGTCGAGGTCGAGGGCGCGCCGGACGTCCTCGGGGCTGGCGTCGCGGCGGCCGTGGAAGCAGTTGACGCCGATCGCGAACGGGATGCCGCGCTGCTCGAAGAAGTCCACGGCGGCGAAGCTGGATTCGAGCCGCCGGGTGTCGGCGAGGACGATCGCCCCGAGGGCGCCGAGCGCGAGGTCGTCCCACATGAACCAGAACCGGAACTGGCCGGGTGTGCCGAACAGGTAGAGCACCAGGTCCTCGCGGACGGTGATCCGGCCGAAGTCCATCGCCACGGTGGTGGTGGACTTGCCCTGGACGCCGTCGAGGCTGTCGACCCCGATGCTGGCGCGGGTCATCCGCTCCTCGGTCTGCAGCGGTTCGATCTCGCTGACCGAGCCGACCATGGTGGTCTTGCCGACGCCGAAGCCGCCGGCGACGAGGATCTTGACCGCGCCCGGCACCAGGCTCTGGGTCGTCAATTCGGTTCTCCTGGAGTGGGACTGAGAGGTGCGGGGCGGTCGGGTCCGCAGGGTCAGAGCCGGCGGACGCCCTCGATCACGGCCTGGATCAGCGAGATGTCCGGCGCCTCGGCGAGCTGGACCGGGGCGCGGGTGAGGATCAGCCGGGCCTCGGCGAGGTCGTCGAGCAGCACCTTGACGACGCTGACCGGCAGGTCGAGGGTGGCCGCGATCTCGGCCACGGCCAGCGGGCGTTCGCGGCACAGGTCGAGGATCGCGGCCGGTTCGGGCGTGAGCCGGCTGGTGTCGGTGCGCGGGTCGGAGGTGACCACCAGGGTGATCAGCGCGAATCCGTCACGGACCGGGCCGGTGCGCCCGTTGGTGATCGCGTAGGGGCGGACCAGATGGCCTGCGTCCTTGTCGTAGAACCAGGCCTCGTCGGCGTCGGCGGTCACGCACCGCCGCCCGCGCCGGCCTGGCCTGCGTCGCTGCGCGGCGCCGCGGTGAGGTACTGGCCGACCTGCTTGACCAGCATGTTGATCTCGTAGGCCATCAGCCCGGCGTCCACCTGCTCGCTGGTGAGGACGGCGAGCCGGGCGCCCTGCCCGGCGGTGGTGACGAACAGGAACAGCTGGTCCATCTCGACCACGGTCTGCCGGACCCGGCCGCCGTTGAAGCGGTGGCCGGCGCCGCGGGCGAGGCTCTGCAGGCCGGAGGCGACGGCGGAGAGGTGTTCGGCGTCGGCCCGGTCGAGACCCTGGGACATGCCGACCAGCAGGCCGTCCTCGGAGAGGACGATGGCGTGCCGGGTCTCGGGTACCCGCGCCACCAGCTGGTCCAGCAGCCAGTTGAGGTCGCGCTGGGTGTCGGTGTGCTGCGTCATCACTGCTGTTCCTTGGCTTCCTGAACGGCGGAGGCTTCCCGGGCGGCGGAAGGTGCGGCCGGGAAGTGGGGCGCGGCGGGCGCCTGGGGGGCGGTGGGGCTGGTCGGCGCGTCGGGGTCGGCCGCGCGGGCGGTCCGGGTGCCGCGCTGGATGGCGGCCATGGTGGTGCGGGATCGCTGTGGCGACGGGTCGTCGGCCCTGGCGGCCCCGGTTTCTCCGGTGGCCCCGGCGGCTCCGTGCCAGGGCCCGGCCTGGGTCGGCGGGCCGACCACGGGGGGCGGCATGGCGCCGGGAGCGTGGGCCTCGCGGAGCTGTTCGGCGAGGCTGGCGTTGCGGACCCGCTGCGGCAGGACCCGCGGGGTGCGCAGTTCGCCGTCCGGTCCGTGGTTCAACTGCTCCTCCTGGGCGCGTTCGTGCGCGGGCGCAGGGGGCTCGGCGGTGGCACCGTAGAAGGGCCCGGCCGTGGTCCCGGCCGTGGTTCCGGCCGGCACGTCCGCAGCACGGCCGTCGGCCGACGGCTCACCGGGCGAACTGTCGGACGGGGCCTCGTACGGGCGCGGGAGAACGGGCCGGGGGACGACCACGGCCCCGGGCAGTCCGGGTATCTCGGCACCGACCGGCAGACCGCCGTTGGCCGGGCCGGGGGCGGCTCCCCCGGCCGGGCCGCCCTCCAGGGGGTACTGGGCGAGCAGTTCGCCGATGATCACACCGCTGCCACCCGCACCGGGCACACCACCCACACCGGGCACACCGGGAACGCCAGGCGCGCCGGGAACACCAGGAGCTCCGGGAACGCCAGGCGCCACCAGGCCGCCGGCGACACCACCAGTCCCGGGCTCGCCGGGCCCGCCGGGCGCACCCGGCTCGGCCCCGGGCGCCGGAGCGCCCGGTCCGGTGCCGATCAGCCCGCCGAGCACTCCGGCGAGCGCGCCGGTCAGCCCCCCGTCCGGACCGCCGGGGTCGTTGCCGCCCGCCGCCCGCAGGGGCTCGGGGACGGGGGTCCGGGTGACCCGCGCGCCGGACGGCAGCCCGGCCATGGCGGCCGGCTGTTCGGCCTGCTCCAGCAGCACCGACGGCACCAGCACCACGGCCCGGGTGCCGCCGTAGGGCGAGGGCCGCAGGGTGACCTGGATGTCGTGCCGGGCGGCCAGCCGTGCGACGACGAACAGGCCGAGGCGCAGGTCGTCGCCGAGGGCGGAGACGTCCAGCTCGGGCGGGTTGGCCAGGTAGTCGTTGAGCCGCTCGTACTCGTCCTCGCCCATGCCGAGGCCGCGGTCCTCGACCTCGACCGCCAGGCCCTTGGGGACTTCCTGCGCGGAGACCTGCACCTGGGTGTACGGCGGGGAGAAGGTGGTGCCGTTCTCGATGAGTTCGGCGATCAGGTGGATGACGTCTGCGACGGCCTGTCCGCTGAGTGAGGCGCGCGGCACGCCCTGGACGACGACGCGGGCGTAGTTCTCGGTCTCGGAGACGGCACTGCGCAGCACGTTGACCATGGGCACGGCGTTGCGCCAGCGCCGGGCGGGCAGGGCGCCGCCGAGGATGACGAGGTTCTCGGCGTTGCGCCGCATCCGGGTGGCGAGGTGGTCGACCGCGAACAGTTCGCGCAGCAGCTCGGGTTCCTCGTGCTCGCGCTCCAGGGCGTCGAGCATGCTGATCTGCCGGTGGATCAGGATCTGGGTGCGGCGGGCGATGTTGAGGAAGACCTTCTTCGTCCCCTCGCGGCCCTGGGCCTGGTGGATGATGGCGGCGACGGCTGCCTGGCGGACGGCGGCGAGGCCGTCGGAGGTCTGCTGGACCTCGTCGCCGGTCCGGCGGGACGGCGACCAGGCGGGCGGTGTGGGCACGGGCTCCCCGGCGCGCAGCCGTCCGACGACCTCGGGGATCTCGTCCTGGGCGAGCGCGAGGGTGTCGGCGCGCAGTGCGCCGAGGCGGGCGGACAGGGTTCGCGCGGTCCGGATGCCGTGGACCAGGCTGATCAGCAGGACCAGGGCGACGACGGCGCTTCCGGCGATCACGGTGGTGCGGTGTTCGGCGCCGCGCAGCAGGTAGGCGGCGTAGCCCCAGGCGGCGGCGAGGCCCAGGCTGGGGACCAGGACGAGGGCGAGGAGCGAGCTGCGGAGCGAGCCGGACCGGCCGGCGCGGTGGGCCGTGCGGGGGGCCGATATGCCTGGCATCTGATTCCTTGGTGCAGGGCCGAGTCGCTGGGCCGAACGGCGGGTCGGCCTGAACGAGGTCCGGCCGGGGCTTCAGGGCGCCACGGCCGGGGTGGCCGGACGGGGTGACGCGGTGTCATCGCCCGGGCGGGGGTGCAGCACGGCCGCCGACGGCAGGAACGGTATCAGTCCCAAGTGCCCTCATCGCAACATCAACTGACGATATGTGGGCGGGTGATGGCGATGGCGGAGGTGCCCGGAAGGAGTGTCCGCCGGCGGAACGTCGCAGCTCACGTCGGCCGCGGGCGGCGCGTGGGCGGTGCGCGGACGGCTCTCCGGGAGCCGGGAGAACCTCCCGGAGAGTCGTCAGGAACAGGTCAATTCACCGCCGCGCCGAACGTTCGCCCTCGTCCGACAGCCCGGCCCGCCGGTCCGCCGGTGCGCAGGTCGGTCGGTGTACAGGTCCGTCGGTGCGCAGGTCGGTCGGTGTACAGGTCCGTCGGTGCGCAGGTCCGTCGGTGCGCAGCGCCGGTTCAGCCCGCCAGCGGTATCGGTACCACCTGCCCGCCGCCGATGGCCTGAAGCTCCACTGCGGCCTCCCGCTGGGACAGTTCGGTCCACGCCCAGCTCGCCAGGTCGGACAGCTCCGCCGACCACTGCTTGCCGTAGGTGCCGCAGGCGACCTGGCCGAGCCGCAGCCGCTGGACGTCCGAGGTCCCGGCCGGCGGGTAGACGTGGGTGGCGTCGCGCAGGTAGCGCTCGATGCTGAACTCGGTTTGCAGGCCCCGGGCGGCGTGGATCTCCATGGCGTTGCGCGCGGAGTCCAGCGCGTACTCGGTGTTGATGAGTTTGGCGTTCATCAGCTCGGCATCGCAGGCCTTGCCGTGGTCGAGCAGGTGCGAGGCGTGGTAGGCGGCCAGCTTGGCGGTCATCAGCCTGGACTGCATCTCGCCGAGCTTCAGCGCGATGTTGGGCAGGCGGTTGATCGGCTTGCCGTAGAGCACCCGCTCCTCGGCGAAGCGCGCGGTGTCCTCGACGATCGCGGTGTGGATCCCGAGCGCGACGGCGGCGAGGTTGAGCCGGCCGTAGAGGGTGGAGGAGGAGTAGGCGACGTCCAGGCCCTGGCCCTCCAGGCCCAGCCGGTTGCCGACGGGGATGCGGCAGTCCTCGAAGACGATCTCGCCGAAGCTGAAGCCGTGCAGGCCGCTCTGCGAGCCGAGTTCGCCGACGCGGAAGCCGGGGCGCTCGCTCTCGACCAGGAACGCGGACAGGCCCCTGCTGCCCTCGCCGGTGCGGAGGACCACGCCGTGCACGTCGCCGATGTGGGAGTTGCCGACGAACCACTTGCGGCCGTTGAGCACGTACTGGTCGCCCTCGCGGCGGGCGGTGCCGGACATGCCGAGCACGTGGCCGCCGCACTCCGGCTCCGTGACGGCGATGGTCGGCAGCGACTCGCCGGAGGCGAACCTCGGCAGCCACTTGCGCCGCTGGACGTCCGAGCCGAAGTGGATGACCTTGGCGACACCGAGCTGTGAGGCCTGCGCCACCGCGCCCATGGCGCCGCTGACCCGGGCGAGTTCCTCCACGATGACGGTCTTGGCGAGGTGCCCCAGCCCCAGTCCGCCGAATTCGCGCGGAATGGTCACCCCGATCCAGCCCCGCCGGGCGATCTCCCGCGACAGTTCGAACTCGACGGTCCGTTCGGCCTCCATTCGGGCCACGTGCGGGCGTACCTCCTTCTCCGCGAACTCCCGGACCTCCGCTCGGAGACTCTCGTGGCGCTCGTCGGTGAAGTAGTCCATCGCCATGCTGGGGTCCTCTCGTGTCAGTGGATGTGCCGTGCCTCCGTCCGTGCTGTCGAAGTCGCTCCAGCCGCTCCCCGGGGATGAGTGGGGGTTCGAGGTGGTGGCGGCCGACTGCCCCGTCGCAATCGGTGCATGCGGAACTCGGGGCGGCTTCCCGGGGATTGGGAATGCCGCCCGTGTCTTCGGCAGGGCTCATTGTCGTATGGGCCTCCTGTGCTGACCCAGAGTCGATCTTGAATTGGCGGAAATCGGCCCGTCCTTACGCTGAGGAGTTTTGCCATGGCTCTGAGTGGGAAGTGATCTTGACCCGCCGCGGCAACCTGCTGAGCGGCCGCTCACATGCGGCTTTGACTGTCCATCAGCAACGGTGATGAGCCGGACCGGGAGCACCGAACCGCCCGGATGTCTGATTACATGTGCGCCATGACTGATGTGATGAGCACTCAAGGCCAGTTCCCGGGTGCCGCCGGGGAGTCCGAGCGGACCCGCAGGCTGCGCAGCCTTGGTCTCAACGAACCGTCCGCGGACGAGGCCTTCGACCGCTTCGCCCACCTGGCCGCCAGCATCACCCGCGCTCCCATCGCGATGGTCAACTTCATCAACGACGAGCGCCAGATGTTCCGGGGGCTCTACATTCCGCCAAACTCGAACGACGTCGCGGTCGACGACGGCGCTTCCTGGGCCGATCGGGGCATCGCCTTCGACCTCCCCACCCGTCAGATGCCGCTGAGTCACGGTTTCTGCCCGCACGTCGTCGCCCAGCGCTCCCCCCTCGCGCTCGACGACATCCTCGCCTACCCCCGGTTCTCCGGGAACCCGGTCGTCGACGAACTGGGCGTGCGCGCCTACCTCGGCGCCCCGCTCGTCGACGACACCAACACCGTCATCGGCACCGTCTGCGTCCTCGACCGGGAACCCCGGCAGTGGGGGCGCGAGCGGCTGCGCGACATCCAGCACCTCGCCGAGGCGCTGCTCTCCGAGATCCGGCTGCGCGACAACCTGCTCGCCCAGCAGCAGGAGATGTTCGCCGCCTTCGACGGCTCCCCGTTCCCCATCATGCTGACCGACGGTCCCGGTCAGGAGATCCGCTACGCCAACGCCCAGCACGCCGACACCTTCGGCGCCCCGGTGGCGTACGGCGCGATCGGCCTGGCCTACCCGCAGCTCGGCGCCGCCGGCCTCCAGCAGGCCATCGTCGAGGCCTACCACACCGGGCGCAGCACCGTCCTCAACGACGTCCGGATCCAGTCAGGCCGCCCCGACGCCCAGCGCGGCCAGCAGGTCTTCAGCTTCACCTGCACCCCGCTGCGGGCCGCGCGCACCGGCCAGGTCAACGGTGTCCTCACCGTCGGCATGGACGTCACCGCGCAGTCCCGCACGGAGGAGGAACTCGGCACGCTGGCCGCCCTGCTGGTCGACCGGCTCCAACAGAACGGCGCCACCCCCGTCGGCCGCCCGGGCATCGCCGGGGAGTCCGGACTCGTCCTGCCGAACTGAGCCGCCGACCCGCCGACCCGCCGTCCGCGTGCGGCGTCGCCGTCCCCCTCCGCACCATCGCTCGCCGATCCGCACCACCGCGCACCACCCGCCACCGTGGCGGGGCGCCTCTCACCCCCGAGGAGAGGCTCCCCGCCACGGTGCCGTCCGGGTGCGGGCCCGAGCGGGTGAACCGTCCCCGCCCGCACCCCGGCCGCGTCCCGCCCGGCGGCCGCAGATGGTAGGCATGGGCCGCATGGACTGGTTCGCCGCCCCCGACCACTGGCTGAGCCGACTGCTCGTCCAACGCCTGCTCGCCGGCCTCTACCTGATCGGATTCCTCGCCGCCGCCGCACAGTTCCGCGCCCTCATCGGCAGCGACGGCATGCTGCCGGTGCCCCGCTTCACCGCCCGGGTCCCGTTCCGCCACGCGCCCGGACTGTTCCACCTCCACTACAGCGACCGCTTCTTCGCCGCCGTCGCCTGGAGCGGCGCCGCGCTCGCCGCCGCCGTGACCGCCGGACTCGGTGACGCCGTCCCGCTCTGGGCGTCCGTCCTGCTGTGGGCGGTGCTCTGGGGGTTCTACCTCTCGATCGTCAACGTCGGACAGACCTGGTACTCCTTCGGCTGGGAGTCGCTGCTGCTCGAAGCCGGCTTCCTCGCCGCCTTCCTCGGCAACGCCGACACCGCGCCGCCCACCCTGGTGCTCTGGCTGATGCGCTGGCTGGTCTTCCGGGTCGAGTTCGGCGCCGGACTGATCAAACTGCGCGGTGACCGCTGCTGGCGCGACCTCACCTGCCTGCGCTACCACCACGAGACCCAGCCCATGCCCGGGCCGCTCAGCTGGTTCTTCCACCACCTGCCCGACCCGCTGCACCGCGTCGAGGTCGCCGCCAACCACTTCGTCCAACTCGTCGTCCCCGTCGGACTCCTCCTCCCGCAGCCGGTCGCGAGCTACGCCGCCTGCGCCGTCGTCGCCACCCAGCTGTGGCTGATCGCCTCGGGCAACTTCGCCTGGCTCAACTGGCTCACGATCACGCTCGCCCTCGCCGCCGTCGACCCGGCCCGCATCGGACTGCCCGTCCACGCCCGCGTCCACCCCGCCACGCCCGTCTGGTTCGAGGCGCTGGTGATCGCCCTGACCGCGGCCGTCGCCGTCCTGAGCTACTGGCCGGTCCGCAACCTCGTCTCCCGCCGCCAGGCCATGAACCGCTCCTTCAACCGGCTGCACCTCGTCAACACCTACGGCGCCTTCGGCAGCATCAGCCGCGTCCGCCAGGAGGTCGTCGTCGAAGGCACCGACGAACCGACCCTCACCCCGCACACCGTCTGGCACGAGTACGGCTTCAAGGGCAAACCCGGCGACGTGCGCCGTCTCCCGCGCCAGTACGCCCCCTACCACCTGCGGCTCGACTGGCTGATGTGGTTCGCCGGCATCTCACCCGCCTACGCCCGCCCCTGGTTCCTGCCCTTCGTCGCGCGCCTGCTCGCCGGCGATCCCGCCACCCTCCGCCTGCTGCGCCACAACCCCTTTCCCGGCACCCCGCCGACCCACGTCCGGGCGACCCTCTACCTCTACCGGTTCACCAGTTGGCGCGAACTGCGGGAAACCGGCGCATGGTGGCACCGCACCGCGCTCCACGAGTACCTCGCGCCGGTCGACCTCACCTCCCTCGGCCACGCCGGGTACCGCCCACCCCTCGGCCGACGGCTCCGCGCCGTCCCGCTGGACCGGCTGCGGCGGCCCGGGGCCCGCCCGGGGGCCCCGCCCGCCCGGCCCGACGGCCGTGGGCCCCAGTACCCGTCCGGCCCAACGTCCCACCACCCGTGCGGCCCTCCCGGGTAGCGGCCAGGCGGGGGGTATGGCACACGACACCGGCCCGTCGGGCGGTGGGTGCGTGCAAGGCTCGAACGGGCACCCGTATTCTGGGCGTCCACAACCGGCGGCCCGCCCGCGCGCCCCCCAGCCCCGCCCCCGGGGCACCCCGCGCAACCGGTCCGCCGCCCCCTCGCCGCCAGCCCCGCCGTCGTCGCCCAGAACCGGACCTCACATGACAGTGCTTCACTCGCGCAACGCCGACGCAGCCGACCCGGCGGACGTCGCCGACGCCGCAGACGTCAAGGACCCCCAGGACGCCAAGGCCACCACGGCGGAGACCGACCTCCGCGAGGACCTCGGCCGCTACGCCGAACTCGGGGCCTTCACCCTCACCGCCGACACCCACGCCTGGTACGCGGCCGTCGACACCGTCGCCACCCCCGAGGACGCCCGGGCCGCCTCCACCGCCCTCGCCGAACTGCGCGGCCGCGACCTCCGCCAGACCTGGGACGCCGTCACCGTCCTCGCCGCCGACGCCAAGCTCGACGAACCCGACACCGTCGCCAAGGCCGCACTCCTCGTCGAGATGCTCCAGCGCGTCCACCGCACATCCGCCACCCTCACCCCCGCCGCCTACGACGCCGACCTCGGCGCCCTCGCCGCCGCCACCGCGGACGGCACCTGGCGCCGCGAGAACGGCGTCAAGCTCTCCTGGCTGCGCGCCCGCTCCCTGCGCAAGCAGGCCACGGCCCTCGCCGCCGACCGCCGCATCCGCCGCGAGGACCTGCACGAGGCACTCGCCTCCGCCGAGGTCGAGCGCCGCGCCTGGGCCGCCCTCGCCCCCGCCGGCACCCTGCCGGTCGTCCCCGCCGACGGCGCCCTGGTCGAGCGGACCGCCCAGGCCTTCGAGGCGATCAACACCGGACTGCGCGGCCTCGCCCGGCTGCTCCCCGACCACGACCTCGACGGGCTGGCCTTCGCCGAGCTCGTCGACCTCGTCGAGCGGCTCGCCGCGGACGAGGGCACGCTCTACCGCCTGCCCACCATCCGCGGGCTGCGCACCACCCTGGAGGAAGCCGGCCTCGGCGACCTGCTCACCGAACTCGCCGCCGCCCGGGCCGACCGCCGCGCCGCCGAAGCCGCGTTCGCCGCCCGCCAGGCCCTGGCCGGCGGCCAGCGCGATGGGCTCGCGGGGGAGGGCAGCACCGTCGAGGTTCCGGCTTCGGTTCCGGGTCCGGGTCCGGTTTCGGTCGAGGAGACGGTGACCGACGCGGACACGGAAGCGGAAGCGGAAGCAGACTCGGGCGAGGCTGAGGCCGTGGTCGAGACGGCCGAGGCAGCCGAGGAGGAGGTGACGGAGGAAGCCCCGTCCGCTGTCGTGGTCTCCCTCCCGGCACCGTCCCCGGCCGCCGACGACCTGGTGGTCGCCGCGACCGCCGCCCTGGCGGAGGCCGCGGAAACCACGGAGGCCGAGGCCGCCGTCGAGGTTTCCGCTGTCGAGGCCGTGGCCGACGCCAAGGCCGAGGTCGAGCTTGCGGAGGAAGCTCCGCTCCTGGAGGACGCGCCCGTCGTCGAGCCGGAGACGATCGAGCCGGCTGCGGAGCCTGAGACGGTTGCCGAGGTCGACGCGGTCGAGGTTCCCGTGGCCGAGGTTGAGCCGGTCGCTGAGCCTGCCGTTGTCGTGGAGCCGGTGGTCGAGGTCGAGGCCGTCGAGGAGGCGCCCGCCGTCGCCGTTGCGGAGCTGGTGGTCGAGGTCGAGGAAGCTGCGGAGCCTGAGACGGTTGCCGAGGTCGACGCGGTCGAGGTTCCCGTGGCCGAGGTTGAGCCGGTCGCTGAGCCCGCCGCTGTCGTGGAGCCGGTGGCCGAGGTCGAGCCGGTTGCTGAGCCTGCCGCTGTTGCGGAGCCGGTGGTCGAGGCTGAGGCCGTCGAGGAGGCGCCCGCCGCTGTCGTCGTGGAGTCGGTTGAAGCGACCGAGGCCATTGAGGACGTGCAGCCGGTGGCTGAGGCCGAGGCCGTCGAGGAGGCGCCTGCTGTCGCCGTCGCGGAGCCGGTGGCCGAGGTCGAGCCGGTTGCTGAGCCCGCCGCCGTTGCTGAGCCCGCCGCCGTTGCTGAGCCCGCCGCCGTTGCGGAGCCGGTGGCCGAGGTCGTCGAGCCCGCGCCCGCCGTCGAGCCCGCGCCCGCCGTCGAGCCCGCGCCCGTCGCGGCCGGCCGGCCCGAGAAGCCGGACTTCACGCCCGGCCGGCCCGTGACCGCCTACTCGGCCGACGAGCTGCTCGCCGTCGTCCGGTGGGTGGACGGTGACGGTGTGAAGCGTACGGAGGAGGAACTGCTGCGGGCGGCGATGAAGGAGCTGGGCTTCGCCCGCCTCGGGCCGCGGATCAAGGAGGCGCTGGGCGCCGCCGTCACTACCGCGCGGGGCTGACGTACCAGCGGGGAACAACGGCGAAGGGCCCGGGACGCGAGACCGCGTTCCGGGCCCTTCCGCCGTCCCGCGCGGGTTCGGGGGTTTGTCAGCCGGTCTTGGTCCACGGCTGGCCGGTCATCAACGCCTTGACGTTGGCCACGTATCCCGGGTTGGGGATGACCAGGCTGCCGACGACCTGGCCGGTGGCCGGGTCGGTGACGGTGTTGTAGTGCACGTTGCCCGCCCCGGCGTTGTACGCGGAGATGACGAGGTCGAGCAGCGGCGTCTTGCCGGTGGCCGGGTCGGGGGAGAGGTCGTATTTGCCGTCGAAGGAGGAGTCGCCGTAGTAGGCGACCAGCCAGTCGAGCAGCTGGGTGCCGAGCTGGACGTTCCCGGGGAGGGTCTTCGCATCGGAGGTGGTGCCGAACTTGCTGTTCATCCAGCTGATCGTGTTCGGCATGATCTGCATGGTGCCGATCCCGCCGTCGCAGGCGAGGATGCCGGACTGCCAGCCGCTCTCCTGCCAGGCGATCGCCTTGACCAGGTTGACGGGCAGCGGCGGGAGCTTGTCGGTGCCGCCGCTGCTGAGGTTGAGCGTGCGGGCCTGGCCGGCGGCGGTGGCGAGGGCCGCGCCGACGGCCTCCTTGGGCTCGTCGGGCTGGGGCTTGCTGGGCTGGCAGCTGCTCTGCAGCGGCGGGACGTGCGGGGTCGGCGGAGCGGGCGGCGGCGGGGGAGCGACCGGGCCGGGCTTGGCGACGGGCACGGGGGCCACGACGGCGGGCTTGGCGACCGGGGGCGGTGTGGTGGGAGCGGCGGGCGGGCTGCTCGGGGCGCCGGGCTTGGTGGCGGTCGGGGCCGGGGTGGTCGGGGCGGGCTTGCTGGACTTGCTCGCGGACGGGTTCGGGCTGTGGGAGGCACTGGCCGTCGGGGAGGCGGTCGGCGTCGGGGTGGCGGTCGCGGACGGGCTCGCGCTCGGCGTCTCGGTCGGCGTCCCGGTGGCGGCGACCGCCGTGGTGTCCGGCGCGCTGTTCTGGTGGTTGTCGGCGTGCTTGGTGCCGCAGCCGGCCAGGACGGCCGTCGAGACTGCTGCGGCCGACACCATGACCAGTGCTCTCCGGGATGCGCTGACTGCCACTGTGGTTCCCCCCACTCGTCACCGGCGGTCCCGGTGAGTGGCGGTCATCCTACGATGTGCCGTTCGAGCCCCGTACGAACGGGTGGTCCAACGCGTGCGCGAGGACCGTCGGCGCCGTCACCAGGGACGGTCCGTACCAGGTCAGGTGGCGTCCGCTGACCAGCGCCGACGGGACGCCGGGGAACGCCTCGGGGCCGTCCTGTGCCGTGAAGCGGTACGGCTCGTCCGGGAGGACCACCAACTCAGGGCGGCAGGCGAGCAGTTCGGGCAGCGGGATGGCGGGGTAGCGCTCGGCGTGCCCGGCGTGGACGAGCCGGAGGCCGAGGCGGCGCAGCAGGTCCCCGGCGAAGGTGTCGCGGCCCAGGACCATCCACGGGCGGCGCCAGACCGGAACGATCGCCCGCGGGCCGTCCGGCGGGCGCCGGACCGGGGACCACGCTGCCTCGGCCCGGTCCAGCCAGTCCGGGCGCGGGAGCGCACAGGCGGCGGTGAGCAGCCGGTCGAGCGAGCGGAACGCGTCGTCCAGGGTGCGGATGTCGGTGACCCAGACCGGCAGGCCGGCCGCCCGCAGCGCGTCCAGGTCGGGGCGCCGGTTCTCCTCGTCGTTGGCGAGGACGAGGTCCGGGGCGAGGGCGAGGATGCCCGGCACGTCCGGGTTCTTGGTGCCGCCGATCCTGGTGACCGCCAGGTCGGCCGGATGGCTGCACCAGTCGGTGGCGCCGACCAGCAGCCCGGGTGCGGTGGCGGCGACCGCCTCGGTCAGCGACGGCACCAACGACACCACCCGGCGCGGCGGGCGCGGGCCGAACCGGACGGGCAGGTCGAGATCGTCCCGCAGGACGGTGGGATCGGCCATCCGGTCACCCTACGCCGGGGGTTCGCGGATGGGCGGCGGTCGGGCGGCGAACGGGCAGCGGCCGGCGGGTGAACGGGAGCCGGGCGGTGCGGAAATCCCCGGGAACCCCCCGGACGGTCCGGCCGACTACCTGGTCCGGGTTCGCAGGACGGGCCCCGAGCACGATCACCGACCAGGAGAATTGTCATGCGCCCTCGCGTTGTCTGCGGAATCGCGGCCGCCGTCGCCCTGTTCGCCACGGCCTGCGGAAGCGGCGCCGGAAACGGCGTCGGAAACGGCGGCGGGGGAGGCGGAGAGCGCGGCGCGGCCGGCGCCGCCCAGACCGCCCCGGCCGGCGGCTATCCCGTCAAGGTGGCCGACTGCGCGGACCGCGAGTCCACCATCGCCAAGGCCCCCGCCAAGATCGTCACCAGCAACGCCGCCGCCCTGGAGATACTGCTCCAACTCGGCGCGGGCGACCGGGTGATCGGCACCGGCTTCCCGCCCGGCAAGGGCACTCTCCCGCCGGCCCTGGCCGAACAGGGCGCCAAGGTGCCGGTGCTCGGCGACAAGACCATCCCCAAGGAGAAGCTGCTCGGCTCCGGCGCCGACCTGTACGTCGACACCTTCGGCGCGATGCCGATGATGGGCGGTGGCGCCACCGGGCCCAGCGAGGAGGAGTTCGCGGCGGCCGGCATCCAGCACGTCTACCTCCTCTCGACCGCCTGCGCCGGCACCCCCAAGGCCGCCAAGGCGCCGCGCACCGACCTGTCCGGGGTCGAGAACGACATCCGCCGCCTCGGCGCGGTCACCGGCACGGCCGCCCGTGCGGAGGAACTCGTCACCGGGATGGAGAAGCAGATCGGCGAGGTGCGCACCGCCCTCGCCGGCGTCGCGGAGGCGCAGCGGCCCGGCTACTTCGTCTTCGACTTCGACGCCGGCACCAAGCAGCCGGTGGCGGTCTGCGGTCGGCAGGTCGCCAACGCGGTGATCACCCAGGCCGGCGCCCGCAACGTGTTCGCCGACTGCGACGCCGACTTCAAGCCCGGCTCCTGGGAGGACGTCGTCGCCAAGAACCCGGACTGGATCCAGCTCGCCGTCCGCAACCGGGGCAGTGAGGAGGCCACCCGCAAGGCCTTCGACGACGCCGAGGCGTTCCTGCGTGGCTTTCCCGCGACCCAGGGCCTGAAGGCCGTCCAGGAGGGCCACTTCGTGCGGCTCGGCTCCGAGGTCACCACCATCGCGGGCGTGCGCAACGCCGATGCCGTCCGGCAGATCGCCGCCACCGTCCACCCCGACCTCGTCAAGAACGGGCAGTAGCCGGTGACGTCGGCCGTCTCCGCCGAACGGCGCGACGAGCCCCGCCCGGCCCGCACCCTGCGGGCCGGGCCGCTGGCCGTCGCGCTGATCGCCGCCTTGGTACTCGCGCTGACCGCCGCCGTGTCGTTCGGCGCAGTGGACATCCCGCCCGGCGAGGTCTGGTCGGTGGTCGCCCACCACCTCACCGGGCGGGCCCCCGAACCCGGCACCCGCGACCTCATCGTCTGGCAGCTGCGCGTCCCGCGCGCCCTGCTGGCGGCGATGGTCGGGGCCGGGCTCGGCCTGGTCGGCACGGCCGTGCAGGCCCTGGTCCGCAACCCGCTCGCCGACCCCTACCTGCTCGGCATCTCCTCCGGCGCCTCCCTCGGGGCGGTCGCCGCGATCGTCCTCGGCACCTCGCTCGGCCTCGACCTCGCCTTCGGCAGCGCGCTCGGCCTCACCGTCTCCCTGGCGGCCTTCGCCGGCGCGCTCGCCGCGTTCTCCCTGGTCTGGCTGGCGGCCCGGCGCGGCGGCGGCTTCTCCCCGCTGCGCCTGGTCCTCGCGGGCATCGCCATCGCCCAGTTCCTCGGCGGCATCACCAGCTACCTCGTCCTGCAGACCCGCGACGAGCAGCAGACCCGTGGCGTGCTGTTCTGGCTGATGGGCAGTCTCGGCGGCGCCGTCTGGGCCCAACTCGCCGTCCCCGCCGTCGCGGTGGCGCTCGGATTGGCCCTGCTCCAGGCCCGTGCCCGCGGGCTCAACGCGATGCTCATGGGCGACGAGACGGCCGCCGGGCTCGGCGTGGACGTCACCCGGCTGCGGCGGGAGGTCTTCGTCGTCACCAGCGTGCTGACCGGCGTGCTGGTCGCGGTCTCCGGCGCGATCGGCTTCGTCGGACTGATGGTGCCGCACGTCTGCCGTCTGCTCGTCGGCGGCGACCACCGGCGCCTGCTGCCGCTGTCCGCGCTCACCGGCGCGCTGCTGCTGGTCGTGGTCGACACCGTGGCCCGCACCGCGCTGGACGGCCAGGAACTGCCGATCGGCGTGGTCACCGCCGTCCTCGGCGCCCCCACCCTGCTCTACCTGCTGGACCGACGACTGGAGCGCACGTGAGGATCGCCGTCGAGGACCTGAGCGTCACCCTGTCCGGGCGGGCGGTGGTGGCCGGCGTCCACCTGGTCGCCGAGGAGGGGGAGATCGCCGGCCTGGTCGGGCCCAACGGCAGCGGCAAGTCCAGCCTGCTGCGCACCGTCTACCGGCACCTGCGGCCGAGCGCCGGGCGGGTGCTGCTGGCCGGGCGCGACCTGGCCGGGCTGCGCCCCGCGCAGTCCGCCCGGCACATCGCCGCGTTGCCGCAGGAGCGGGGCGGGGACTTCGAGTTGAGCGTCCGCGAAGTGGTCGCGATGGGCCGCACCCCCTACAAGCGGTCGTTCGCCGCCGACGACGCCGAGGACCACCGGATCACCGCCGACGCGCTGGCACGCGTCGGCATGGCGGATGCCGCCGACCGCCGCTTCGCCCAACTGTCCGGGGGCGAACGGCAACGGGTGCTGCTGGCCCGCGCGCTCGCCCAGCAGCCTGACGTCCTGGTGCTGGACGAGCCGACCAACCACCTGGACGTCCGCCACCAGGTCGAACTCCTCGCCCTGCTGCGGGACCAGCGCCGCACCACCCTGGTCGCGCTGCACGACCTCAACGCCGCCGCCTCCGTCTGCGACCGGCTGCACGTCCTGCACCGCGGCGCCCTGGTGGCCTCCGGGGCGCCGCGCGAGGTGCTGACCGCGGAGCTGCTGGCCGAGGTTTTCGGCGTTCGGGCCGCGGTGGTCGAACACCCGCTCACCGGCGACCCGTTGATCGCCTTCGACCACCGCACGCCGGCCGTCCCGACCGCCCCGGCCCCGGCCCCGGTGGAGGGTGCCGGGGCCGGGGCGGACGCTGGTGGGGCGGGGGTCGAGGGGGTGCAGGCTGCCGAGGTGGGGCCCGCGCGTCAGAACGCCTCGTAGTGGCTCGGCCGGCCGTCGAGTTCGACCAGCCGGCCGCGCTGCGCGGCGTCCTCGCTGCGCAGCAACTCCCAGTCCCCGTCGGCACGGTGGAGTACCGATGAGTGCCAGGGCGTCATCCAGGCGTCGGCGGCCTCCAGCAGCCGGATGCCGAACTTCGGTGCGCCCGCCGGTTGCGGGTGGATGGAGAGCCGGACCGACCGGGGGTGCTGCTCGGCGATCAACTCGCCCCAGGCGCGGCTGCGCTGGATCACCCCGTACGCGCGGCGGCGGCAGTCGCGTTGCAGGGCGGAGCGGGTGCCGGTGAAGCCGACGGTGTCGTCGGTCAGGAAGCGGGTGATGCCGCGGTAGAGCCGCAGGGTCTCCTCGTCCGTCAGCACCAGCTCGCGCAACTCCTCGACGCTCGGCGCGTACTGGGCGTGCACCCGGGCGCGTTTGTCGTCGTACGGCAGGTCGCCGAGGACGTCCCGCAGGTCGAAGGTGGCGAGGTGGGAGAGGTCCTCGCGTGCGATCATCGCCGTCAACTCGTCGGAGTACTCGTCGATGTGGTCGTCGGGGACGTGGACGAGGTCGCCGAAGATGTGGCCGTCCGAGCAGATCAGGATCCGCGCGCCGGGCTCGTAGTACCCGCCGATCTCCGCGCAGAGCCCGTCGAGGAAGGTGAGCGACAGTCGCTCGCCCTCGTCGGGCAGGTGGCTGAGCACCTTCGCGGGATTCGGCGACTTGCAGGGGAAGCCGGGCAGGGTGAACAGGATCGGGTCGCCGGCGGTGATGAAGTCCGTCAACTGGGCTATCTGGAACGGGAAATGCTCGGGCTTGGCGTCCAGCCCCGGGTCGGAGGCGCGGCGGTGCGGCAGCAGCAGGCCGAGGATCCGGGCGGCGAGCCGCGCGGCGGACTGCGGGTCGGACTGCGGGTCGGCGCCGCCCCCGGTGTTCGCGGGCTCGGGCGCGGGTGTGGGCCCGGGTGCGGTGTGGTGGTGGCGGGTGGAAACGGTGCCGGCGGGCGGCATGGTGGTCCTCCGTGGAAGGTGGTGCGGGCGTGGAGCGGACGCCGGGTGGACGTCGGCGGGCGGCCTCGGGGTGTTCGTGCGGTGGCCGAGGGCCCCGGCTCAGACGCGCCGGTCGTAGCCGACGGGCAGCCGGTTGACCCCGCGCGCCAGGACGGCGGGGATCCAGGCGAGGGAGTCCAGGCCCTCACCGGCGGCTGCGGACGGGCGCAGCCCGGGCAGCCGGGTGAGCAGGGTGGCGATGGCGGTCTGGAGTTCGGCCCGGGCCAGGGCGGCGCCGGGGCAGTAGTGGATGCCGTGGCCGAAGGCGAGATGGGCGTTGGGCGTGCGGTCGAGGTCGAGGCGGTCCGCGTCCGGGAACCGCGTCTCGTCCCGGTTGGCGGCACACAGCGAGACGATCACCGAGTCGCCGGCCGGGACGGTGGTCCCGAACAGGTCTCCGTCCTCGGCGAGGAAACGCCAGGTGGTGAGCTCGAACGCGGCGTCGTGGCGCAGCAGTTCCTCCACCGCGCGGGCCAGCAGGTCGGGGTCGTGGGCGGGCCCCTCGGAGAGGGAGCCGCGCAGCCGGGCGAGCTGGTCCGGGTGGCGCAGCAGGGTGATCAGCATGGTGGTGATCTGGTTGGTGACCGGCTCCTGGCCCGCGACCAGCAGCTGGAACACCATGGAGTCGAGCTCCTCGCGGCTCAACTCGCCCGCGTCGTGGGCGGCGACGAGCCGGCCCAGCAGGTCGGCGCCGGCCGTGGCCGGGTCGTGTCGGTCGTGATCATCGACGGGGTTCCCGGCGCGCTTGTGGGCGACGACGTCGGCGATGTACGTCTGGAGGCCGCGCAGCCGCGCCTCGTACGCCGGGCGGCCCGGGTCGTGCGGGCCGACGGGCTGCACGACCTTGCCCCAGTCGCGGTCGAATCGCCTCGCCAACTCGGATGGCAGGCCGATCACTTCGGCGAGCACCCGGAACGGGAAGTGTGCCGCGAAGCCGGCCACCAGGTCGGCGCCGCCGGCCTCGGGCAGTTCGTCGACCAGTGCGTCGGCCAGCTCCTGGAAGCGCGGGCGCAACGACTCCACCCGACGCGGCGCGAAGGCGTCCAGGACGAGCCTGCGCATCGTGGTGTGCTTGGGCGGGTCCTGGTGCAGCAGGTGGACCTGCAACTGGGAGTGCTGCGGCTCCGGCATGATCGACGCCAGCTTGCGCCAGTCCTCGTTGCCCAGCGCGTGGTTCTTGCCGAACCGGGGGTCGTTGAGGGCCTCGTGGGCGGCTTGGTAGCCGGTCACCAGCCAGGCGTGGATGCCGCTCGGGAACTCCACCCGGTGTACCGGCCCGGCCTCGCGCATCCGCCGGTAGAGCGGGTACGGGTCGCTCTTGTACGCGGGGCCGTACAGCGGTACGGGGTCAGGGAGTTGGTCGTACCCGTACGGGCAGCGCGGCTCGTCCGCCGGGTGGGCCGGCGCCGGATTGTGGACGGTGTCGGTCATCTGCGGTGTTCCTCCGGTCGTGCGGGCATGACGGGGTGCGGGCTCTGGGGGCGCGGGCTCTGAGGGTGCGGGCGCGGGCGCGGGGAGACGCGGTCCGGCGGTCTCAGGTCCGTGGACGGCGGTGCAGGGCGAGCAGGACCACGGCCGTCGCCGCGACCAGGGCGGCCATGGCGATGCCCGCCCGGGTGCCGGTGGTGGCGCGGTCGCCGGCCAGCGCGGCGGCGCCGGCCAGGGCCGGGCCGAGGGCGAAGCCCAGGCTGCGGGCCAGTTGGACGGCGGAGCCCGCGGTGGCGAGCTTCCCGGGGGGCGAGGCGGTCATCACCAGGGCCTGGGTGGGGCCGCCGTTGAGGCCCATCCCGACACCGGCGAGGGCGAGCCGCCAGGCGACGTCGGCGGCGGACCAGCCGGTGTCCAGCGGGACGAGCAGCGCCAGGCCGAGGGTGGTGACGGCGGCGCCGGCGAGTGCGGTCGGGCGGGCGCCCCAGCGGTCGGCCAGCCGCCCGCCGGCCCGGCCGGCCAGCACCATGCCGAGCGGGAAGGCCAGCATGGTGAGCGCGGTGGCGGTGGCGCTCTCGCCACCCGGGCCGCGCAGGTGCTGGGCGAGCAGGTAGTGGCAGGCCGCGAAGCCGGCGGCGAGGGCCAGCACCGACGCGTTGACCCCGACGGTTCCGGCGGCCCGCAGTACCTCGGCGACCGGCCTGCCCCCGGGGCGGCGCAGCCAGACCAGCACCAGAGGGGCGGCGGGCAGCGCCAGCAGCAGCCACAGCGGCGCCTCCGGGGCCAGGGTCAGCGCGAGCAGCACGGCGGCGACGGCCGCGCCTATCAGGGCGGCGTCGCCGAGTGATGCCCGGTCGGGCGGGCGCAGGCGGCCCCGCCGCGGGGCGTACCGGCGCACGATCAGCACGGCGGCCAGACAGACCGGCAGCTTGATCAGGAAGACCGCCCGCCAGCCGAAGTGGTCCAGCAGCAGGCCGCCGATGACCGGCCCGGTGACGGCGCCGAGCGGGCCGAGCGTCGCCGGGACGCTCATCGCCCGTCCGCGGGACTCGGGGCGGACGGAGGTGGCGGCCAGCACAGGCATCAGGACGAACAGCACCGCGCCGAAGGCGCCCTGGAGCAGCCGGGCGGCGATCAGCCAGCCCGCCCAGGGGGCGAGGGAGGCCAGCACGCTGCACGCGGCGAAGCAGCTGACGGCGAGCAGCAGCGCCGAGCGGGTGCCCACCTGGTCCAGCCAGCGCCCGGCGGGCAGGAGGAGTGCCACCAGAGGGAGTTGGTAGCCGAGGGTGGCCCACTGGGCGACCCCGGCGGACACGTGCAGGCTGGCCGAGATATCGGTGAGGGCCAGGTTGACCACGTTCATGTCGAGCATCGCGACGAACGAGAGCAGCCCGGCGGCCACGACCAGGATCCACCGGTCCGCCGCATCGGAATGACGGTCCGTCAGTGTGGCGGCGGCCAGTGGCTGTTGCGCTGCCATGGAGTCCCTCCGTTGCCCGGCTGCTGTCCCGGACACCGCCTCGGCGGCGGGGTCCGGTACAGCAGTCGGAGGCGCGGGGGCTCCAGTTCCGAACATGTGGGGGAATTTTCGGATGGGCCGACGGATGGGCGGGCGGGGGTGGCGGGCGACGGACAGATGGCAACCGACAACTAACAGATAACAGATTTCGAAATCTGTTATCTGTTAGTTGTCATCTGTTGCTGCCACCTGCCGTCCGTCCGCTCAGCAGGCCGCTGCGAGTTCCCCGCCCTCGGCCGCGCGGAGCCGGGCTATCAGCTCCTCCCGGGCGCGGGCGACTCGGGAGCGTACGGTGCCGATCGGGCAACCGGCGACCTCGGCCGCTTCGGCGTAGCTCAGGCCGACCACCTGGGTGAGCACGAAGGCCTCCCGCCGCTGGGCGGGCACCCGGTCGAGCAGGTCCCCGAGCGCGACGCCGTCCTCGAACCCGGCCGCCGGTTCGGCCCCCTGTCGCTCCGCCGCCTCCTGCCAGTCCGGCAGCGCCGCGCAGCGCGGTCGGGCGGCGGCCGTCCGGTACCGGTCGATCACCGTGCGCCGGGCGATCGACAGCAGCCAGGTGCGGGCCGAGGAGCGGCCGGCGAACGCGGGCAAGCCGCGCAGCGCGCGCAGGAAGGTCTCCTGTGCGAGGTCGTCGGCGGACTGGACGTCGGTGAGGTGGGCGACGAACCGCCAGACGTCCCGCTGGGTGGCACGGACGAAGGCCTCGACGTCCGGGGCCCGGCCCGCGCGGGCGGTCAGCGCGAGCGCGGTGAGCTGCTCGTCATCCACGGCGGCCTCCCACCCGGCCGGTCCCACCGCGAGGGCAGTGCGGGACGATGGTCGTATGAGATGCGCGCAGTTCCGTACCGCCCTGTCGGCCCGGCTCGACGGCGAACCGACCGGACTGCCGGATGGCCGGCTGGACGGGCACGTCGCGCGCTGCGCCGGCTGCCGGGCGTGGCTGGAGCGGGCCGAGCAACTGCGCGGCCGCGTCCGGGTGAGCGCCGCCGCCGGTCCGTCGGAGGAGTGGTCGGCCCGCTTGCTGGACGGGCTCGGCGTGAGGGGGCTCGGGGGCGGTCAGGCCCCGGACGGGCCGGAGGCCGTGGAGCGGTAGGACGGTGGCGCCGGCCCAAGCCGGTGCGCCGTCGTAGTCAGGCATGCGAAGGTCCTGAGGGGAGGGCTGGGAGCGGCGCCACCCGAGGCGGCGCCGCCGGCGGTCCATGGGACTTCCGCGCGGCCCACGGCGCCTCCACGGAGGAGACGGTGGGCGGGCGCGGGTCCGGGCCCTGGCGGCACGGCGGCGAAGGCACGGCCGAGCGGCAGGGCGACCTGCCCGTCGAGCGAACCCCGTGGGCCCTGCGGTCCCCGGCGGCGGTGGGCTGCCGGGGGCGGTGGGCGGAGGAGTGGGGGCGGCGGGCGCGTCAGCAGGCGAGGGCGAGCGCCGGCGGGCCGCGCCGGACCACGGCATGGGTGAGCAGCACTGACCGGGATGGCCGGGTCCGGCCGCCGGTGGGCCGGGGCGCAGTCGGCGGGCGGTAGCCGAAGGGGCGCGCGAACAGCGCCAGCAGCGGGAGCACCAGCACTCCCGCGACCACGGTGCCGAGCGCGCCGAGCAGGTCGAAGAGCCGGACCAGCGCGGCGTCACCGCGCCACAGCAGCAGCGCGCAGGCCAGCGCGGCGAGCGCGTGGGCGGCGATCATCCCGAGGGACATCCCGTGCGCCATCCCGTGCGCCATGCCGTGTGTCGTCCCGGAGGGCATCCCTGCCATCCCGGCCACGTCCAGCGCCGTCCCATCAGCCGAAGCCGAAGCGGACGCGGAGACCGACACGGAGACCGACGCGGACGTGGGTACCGATACCGATACCGGGGCGGAAACCACACCCGCCGCCGCCGTCCCGTGGTGCATGCCCGCCATGGCGTGCAGGCCGTTGGCGGCGGGCGGGACGTCCGGGTCGAGGCCCGCCATCCGGGCCAGCTCGACGGGGGAGAGCCCGCCAGGGACCCGCTCGGGGTTGCAGAGCAGCAGCGAGGCCCAGTCCGTGGTGGCGAGCCGGCCGAGACCGCCGCCTCCCCGGCCGAGCGCCGCGGCCTGTTCGAACAGCAGGTGCAGCGCGCTCTGCGCCGCGACCATCCAGGCGCTGATCGCGCCGAGCCCGCGCCGCCTGCCGGCGAGCAGCCAGGTCAGACCGAGGACGGCCCCGAACGCGCCGGCCAGCACCGGCGGTGAGACCCCGGCTCCGGCCATGGCGACGTGCGCCGCGGCGGCCAGCGCCACGCACAGCGCGGCGAAGACCACGGCGCGCAGCAGGCGGATCCGGTCGGTCATCACGATGGCACTCATCGTCGCACCCGTCCCGCCCGGCCCGGACCGCACCCTCCGGTATTGGCCGGTTCCACCCCGTGAGACCATGCCCGGCCCCGTGCCGCCGCGCGTCGAGACACCCGGTCCGGCCGCCGCACCAACCCGTTCGTACGACCATCGACGCGGTTTGACATCGCCCTCCGCTTGCTCACTAAATGTGCACACCCCGGCACCGATGGTGGCCGCCGGGCGGACCCCGAACGCGAAGCAGGAGGCCCGGCCATGGAGACCTCGACCGGCTTGGCGGCCCCCGCCGCCGACCTCGCCGACCCCCGCTTCTGGCAGCTGCCCGCCCCCGCCCGCGCGGTCGCCTTCGCCGAACTGCGCCGACTCCCCGCGCCGGTGTTCTTCGGAGATCCCGCCACCGGTCGGGGCTTCCACGCGCTGGTCCGCCACGCCGACGTGGTCGAGGCCAGCCGCACCCCCGCGGTGTTCCTCAGCGGCCCCGGCGTCACCACCCCGGAACCGCCCCGCTGGGTCCGGCTGGTGTTCGGCGACTCGATGGTCAACCTCGACGACCCCCGGCACGCCCAGCTGCGCAGGATCGTCTCGCGAGCCTTCACCCCCCGGCTGCTCGGCCAGGTAGAGGAGGACATCCGCCGCGTCGCCACCCGTCTGGTCGACGACGTCGAGCGGCGGCGGCCGGAGGACTTCGTCACCTCCGTGGCCGCCGAGCTCCCCTTCCAGGTGATCTGCACCATGATGGGGATCCCGGAACACCCGCGCCGAATGATCCTGGACCAGGTCAACCACGCTTCCGAGAACATCGGCGTGGCCCGCCCGCTGCGCCGCCGGATCCGGATGCCCGGGCGCGGGCTGCTGGCACTGGCCCGCATGCAGGGCATGGTCGCCTCGATCGGCCGTGAGCGCCGCCGCAGGCCCACCGAGGACCTGATCTCCGCCCTGGTCACCGCCGACGTGGACGGCCGTCGGCTCACCGGACGCGAACTCGGCGCGTTCTTCTCCCTGCTGCTGGTGGCCGGCGTGGAGACCACCCGCAACGCGCTCGCCCACGGCCTGCACCTGCTGACCGCGCACCCGGAGCAGCGCGCCCTGCTGCTCGCGGACCTCGACGGGGGGCTCGGCGGTGCGGTCGACGAGATCATCCGCCACGCCACGCCGATCATCCACTTCCGCCGGACCCTCGCCGTCGACCACGAGCTCGGCGGCCCCGGGGGCCCGCTGCTGCGCGCGGGAGAGAAGGTCGCACTGTTCTTCGGCTCGGCCAACCGGGACGAGACGGTCTTCCCCGACCCGGACGCGTTCGACATCACCCGCACGCCCAACCCCCACCTCGGCTTCGGCGGCGGAGGGCCGCACTACTGCATCGGGGCGCACCTGGCCCGGCAGGAGATGAAGGTGCTGTTCCGCGAGCTGTTCGCCCGGCTGCCCGAGGTGCGGTCGGTCGGCGAGCCGGACATCGTTCCGTCCAACTTCGACCACCGGGTCCGGTCGCTGCGCTTCACGTTCTGAACCGGTCCGAGCCCTCCGAGCCCCCGTTCGCGCCCTACCCGCCGATCGGCAGCCCCCGGTCGGCCTTCACCTGCTTCATCGTCAGATGGGAGTTGACCTGCGCGATCCCCGGCAGGCCGGAGAGCACGTCGGTGATGAAGCGCTCGTACGAGGCGATGTCGGCCACCGCGATGCGCAGCAGGTAGTCGGGTTCCCCGAAGAGGCGGTGCGCCTCCACCACTTCCGGCAGCTCCGCCACCCGGCGTTCGAACTCGGCGACCGTCACCTGATCCTCGTGACGCATGGTGATCGTGACGAAGGGTTGGAAGCCGCGTCCGACCGCCGTGCCGTCCAGGAGCGCGCGGTAGCCGCGAATCACGCCGTCCTGCTCCAGTTGTCGGACCCGGCGCAGGCAGGGGGAGGGGGTGAGGTCCACCCGGGCGGCCAGGTCGGCGTTGGTCAGGCGGCCGTCCTGCTGGAGCTCGCGGAGGATTCTGCGGTCGATTCGGTCCATGGCGCAATATTCTGCCAAAACGCGGGCCGGGCGAGCAGGAAGTGGCCATCGTGTGCCAGGGCTATCCGGCTACCTTCAGTGACCGAACGCACCGGACAGGTGCCGCGAGGATCACCGGACCAACGGCCGGGACCCGCCCGAACGAGCACGACAGGTCACCGCCACCCATGGACACCCACGCCCTCCTCCTCTTCCTCGGAGTCGACCTGCTGCTGGTCTGCACACCGGGGCCCGACTGGCTCTACATCGCCGCCCGGGGCCTCGGCCAGGGCCGGCGCGCCGCCTTCACCGCGGTCGGCGGCGTCTGCGCCGGCTACGCCGTCCACACCCTGCTCTCCAGCGCCGGCCTGGCCGCCGCGCTGCGTGCCGTCCCCGCCGCCCTGCCCGTCCTGCGCCTCACCGGCGCCGCGTACCTGCTGGTGCTGGCCGTCACCATGCTGCTCGCGCTGCGCAAGGGCGGGGGCGCCACGGCCCTCACCGAGCCCAAGCCGCAGCCCACCGCGACCGTGCTGCGCCAGAGCATGTTGACCGCCCTGCTCAACCCCAAGGGGCTGCTGCTCTACCTCTCCCTGGTGCCGCAGTTCGTCGAGCCGGGCGCCGCGCTGCCGGTCGGCGGGCAGGTGCTCGCCCTCGGCTCGCTCAACGTGCTGGCCTGCGCCGTCGTGTACGGGCTGGTCGCGCACGCCAGCGGACGCCTGGGCGGACGGCTCGGCGGCACCCCGCGCGCGGCGCGCCGGATGACCCTCGTCTCGGCGGTGCTGCTGATGCTGGTGGCGGGCGTCACGGCGAGCGCCTGAGAACGGGAGCACAATGCCGGGCATGACAGAGCGTCCGACCTTCCCCGGCACCCGGCCCGCCGAACAGCCCGCCTCCACCGATCAGGCTGTGCCCGCCGATCAGCCCGCCTCCACCGATCAGGCTGTGCCCGCCGATCAGC
>NZ_JBIUSS010000001.1:188153-224104 GCF_044741445.1 Kitasatospora sp. NPDC088160
AGCCCGCCTCCACCGATCAGGCCGTGCCCGCCGATCAGCCCGCCTCCACCGATCAGGCCGTGCCCGCCGATCAGCCCGCCTCCACCGATCAGGCCGTGCCCGCCGATCAGCCCGCCTCCACCGATCAGGCCGCGCCCACCGAACAGCCCGCCCCCGGCGGGGAACCCACGGACCGGCCCACCGCCGAACTCTGGACCGCCCTCGGCGGATCGGCCGACCTGCTGGGGCGGGTCTCCTTCCACGGCCCCGGCGACGTCCTGCCCTCCGGCCTGCCGGTGCGCCGGCTCGCCCGGGCCACCGTGGCCGCCTGCTCGCTGGCCGCCGCCGAACTCGCCGCCCACCGCGCCGGCGGCCCGGTCCCCGCCGTCCGGGTGGACCAGGGCGCCGTCGCCACCGCCTTCGTCAGCGAACGCCACCTGACCGTCGACGGTCGCACGCCCGTCAGCTTCGCCCCGCACTCCGGCTTCTGGCGCACCGCCGACGGCTGGGTCCGCACCCACGCCAACTACCCGCACCACCGCACCCGACTGCTCGCCGCCCTCGACCTGCCCGCCGACGCCGGGCCCGAACAACTCGCCGAGCTGCTGGGTGGACTGCTGGCGGAGCAGGTCCAGGAGCGGGCGTTCGAAGCGGGGGCGCTCGCCGTGGCCGTCGCGCCGGTGAGTGCCACCATGCACCCCCTGGTGGAGAGCCGGGTGACCGGCACCGCGCCCGTCCGCCCGCTCGGCGACGCCGGCCCGGAGCGGCCCGCCGCCGGGATCCGCGTCCTCGACCTCACCCGGGTCATCGCCGGACCGGTCGCCACCCGCACCCTCGCCCTGCTGGGCGCCGACGTCCTGCGCGTCGACCCGCCCCAGCTCCCCGAGGCCGACGACGCCCACGCCGACACCGGCTTCGGCAAGCGCTCCGCCCGCCTCGACCTCGCCGATCCCGCCGACCGAGCCGTCTTCGACGGCCTGCTCGCCACCGCCGACGTCCTCGTCACCGGCTACCGCCCCGGCGCCCTCGACGAGCACGGCCTCGCCCCCGACGCACTGTCGGCCCGCCACCCCGGCCTGATCGTCGCGCAGCTCTGCGCCTGGGGCTGGACCGGCCCCTGGGCCGTCCGGCGCGGCTTCGACAGCCTCGTCCAGGCCGGCGTCGGCATCGCCGCCCACGAGGCCGGCCCCGACGGCCGCCCCGGCGTACTGCCCGCCCAGGCCCTCGACCACGGCACCGGCTACCTCGTCGCCGCCGCCGTCCTGCGCGCCCTCACCGAGCAGCGCACCGGTCGGCCCGGCGGCCGCCACCTGCGGTTCTCCCTCGCCGGTACGGCCTCGTGGCTGCTGCACGGCATCCCGCCCGAGGCGCCCGCTCCTGCTGCCCCGGCGGACGGCGCTCCGGACACCGGGGCGTACGACCCGGCCCGGTGGCTCGCCGAGACCGACTCCGCCTACGGACGGCTGCGCCACGCCCTGCCGCCCATCGCCTACACCGGCGCGCCCACCGACTGGTCCCGCCCGCCGGGGCGCTGGGGGACGGACGCGCCGGTCTGGCTCTGAGGACGCCGCGCAACCGCCGCCCCGGCCGGCGGTGTCACAGGCAGCTGGCAGCATCGGCGCATGACTGCACACGCCACCGACTACACCTGGTTCGAGCAGCGCTACCCCATCCCCGGGGCGGCCCACTGCCTGACGCTGGTCGAGGGGATCACCGCCGACGAACTGCTGCGCCGCTTCGGCGCCCTGCCCGGTCGGGAGGTCACCGGCCTGGACGCCGTGGTCGCCGCCTGGGAGACCTTCGACGACGGGGAGGACGAGGAGGCGGAGGCCCGGATCGAGCCGGAGGATGACCGGCTGCTCGTCGCCGTCACCGAACTCGACGGGTGGGCCGTCGTCGTCGAGGTCTTCGGCTACCTCGGCAGCCTGCCCGACGTCATCCGCCGCCTCGCCGACGGCACCCGGCTGGTCTCGCACTTCCGGAACGCCGTCGCGGTGGACCACTTTAACTGGTGGGAGCAGGGCAGCTGCCGGCTCCAGTTCGAGCCGCTGTTCCCCACCCAGCGGCACGGTTCGGACGCCGACGCCCCCGGTGTCCCCGCGCTGCTGACGGCCTGCGGCTTCCAGCTCGACGGGGAGGGTCATGACCTGCACACCGAGGCCGCGTTCGCGCTGGCCGAGCGGCTGACGGACGTCCGGCTCACGCCGGAACGGCTGGAGGCCGCCACGTTCCGGATCGGCTACGCGCCGACGCGCTAGCTGCGGAGTGAGGCCCGTGAAGTCAGGCCCGTGAAGTCAGGTCGTGAAGTCAGACCCCCGCCGGGATCTGCTTGGCCCGGCCTCGCATCTGGAGGGCCGTCACGATCTCGATCAGCCCGAGGATCAGTAGCCAGCAGCCGGCCAGGACGGTCAACGCGGCGATCGAACCGACCGGCCAGACCAGCAGCAGCACACCGGCCACCGTGTTGGCCGCTCCTGCGAAGGCCTGCCAGCCACGGGCCGGCATCTCCGGGTCGGAGACCGCGGCGGCGAGCTGGGTGATGCCCCGGAACAGCCAGCCGATGCCGATCCAGATCGCCAGCAGGACCAGCGACTGCGCCGCGCTGCGGAAGCAGAGCAGCCCCAGCAGGACGCAGATCGCCCCGCTGATGAAGGCCAGCACCCGCAGTGCGGTGGACGCGTGGGTGCCGAACGCGGCGACCAACTGCACGATGCCGATGACCAGCAGGTAGAGGCCGAACAGCACGCCCACCACCAGCAGGGTCTCCCTCGGCCAGACGAAGACGACGATTCCGAGGGCCAGCGAGACGATTCCGGCGAGCAGCAGGACCTGCCAGGCGGCCTTGGCGAGCTGGCCGAGCGGACCCTGGACCGGGGAACCGTCGGGGGTGATGATCGGGGAAACCACGGTGGTGTACTCCTCGGGGCCGGGGACGGGCAGGGGTCGAACCCCAGACTGGCCGGGCCACCGCCGACCGGCGCGTCGGGTACGGCCGTTCGGGGGACGGAGACAGGAGAGGGAGGAGAGGAGGCGGAGGGGGGATGGAAGGGGGACGGGAGAGGGAGCACGGAGGAGACGAATGTTCGATGGAGCGGCTCCGGTGGCCTTCCGGTCGCCGGAACGACACCGTCCGGCCGCCTGCCGTCGATATCATCCGGCGGTATGACTTCTGAAGGGTGGGGGACCCGTTCGGTCGAGCCGGTCAGTCAGCACTACATCGTCTGCGGGGGCAACGCACTCGCCCACCGGCTGGTCCTGGAACTCGTCGAGCACTACGAGGTTCCGGTCGTCGTCCTGGTCGCCGATCGCACCCGCGACCACGCGCCGCAGATCGAGCAACTCCCCGGCGTCGCCGCCGTCGTCGAGTACGCCAGCATCACCGACGAGGCGCTGCGCGAGGTGTCGATCGACACCGCCCGCGGCCTCGCCCTCGTCGAGGGCAGCGACCAGGACAACATCCACGCCGCGCTCAGCGCCCAAGGCCACAACCCGGACATCCGGATCGTGCTCCGGATGTTCAACCAGCGCCTCGGCGAGAACATCGAACGGCTGCTCAGGAACGGTGCCGCGCTCTCCGGTTCCGCCACCGCCGCACCCGCCTTCGCCGCGGCGGCGCTCGGGCGGCCCAACTCGGTCGAGATCGGCGGACGCTTCCTGCACATCGCCTTCGACGACGCCATCACCTCCGACCGGATCTGCGTGGTCGCCGACCACATCGACCGCCAGGACCTCAGCAGGATCCGCCTGCTGCCCGAACAGCGCGGCGACTCGGCCGACTTCGTCCGGCTCGCCAGCGAGTTCGGCGACGACGGGCCGGTGCGCCCCGGTGGCGTCCGCCGCGACGCGGAACCGGAGCCGGTGCCCGAGGAGGAGCCGGTGCCCGAGGAGGAGCCGGGCGGCGTGGCCGCCCTCCAAGCGCTGCGCATCGAACCCAGGGAACCGATCAGCTGGGCGCGGCGGGCGCGCTGGCGGCTGCTCGACATGATGCGCTTCTTCACCAGCGCCCGGATGCGGCTGGTGCTGCTCACCGCCCTCGCCGCAGTGCTGATGGCCTTCGGCGTGCTCTGGTACCTGAACCGGAACTTCGGCTGGACCCTCTACATCTCGCTGCTCGACCTCGCGGGCGCCGCCCAGCCCGACCAACTCGCCGACATCGCCGCCGGGACCGGGACGGGCGGGCTGTGGCAGCGGGTGGCACAGGTGGTGATCACCATCTGCGGGATCACCTTCGCCCCGGTCGCCACCGCCATCGCGGTCGAGGTGCTCGGCTCCGGGCGGCGCGGGCAGCCCCGCAACCCCGGGGCCGGCACCCGGGACCACGTGATCGTCGTCGGCCTCGGCAACGTCGGCACCCGGGTCGCGGCCCAACTGCACGAACTGGGTGTGCCGGTGGTCTGCATGGAGCGCGACCCGCAGGCCCGGGGCATCGCCGCCGCCCGGGCGCTCGGCATCCCGGTGGTCCTGGGCGACGGCCCGTTCGAGGAGCAGTTGCGCCGCGCCCGGTTGAAGCACAGTCGGGCGCTGGTCGCGGTCAGCGGCGACGACGCCACCAACCTGGAGGCGGCCCTGGAGGCGCGCCACGGGAATCCCGAAGTCCGGGTGGTGGTGCGGCTGTTCGATGACAACTTCGCCGGGCACTTCTACGCGACGCTGGACAACGCGGCCTCGCGCTCGGTCTCGTACCTGGCCGCACCCGCCTTCGCCGCCGCCCTGATGGGGCGCGGGATGCTGTCGGTGTTCCGGCACGTGCTGCTGATCGCCGAGTTGACGGTCGAGGACGGCAGCGGGCTGATCGGGATGAACCAGCACGACCTGGAGGACCCGGGCGGCGTCCGGGTGATCGCCGTCCGGTTCGCCCGCAGCGCGCAGTTGCAGTGGAACTTCCCCGACCGCACCCGGCGCCTCACCCCCGGCGACCAGATCGTGGTCGCCGCCACCCGTAGCGGGCTCGCCCGGCTCAACACCGCGCTGGTGGACGAGGTGTGATGGCGGCTGACGGGTAACAGCCGACAGATAACAGCTAACAGATAACAGCTGACAGATTTCAGATGACGAAATCTGTCAGCTGTTATCTGTTGCTTGTCGGCTGTTACCCGTCAGCTGTCAGTCGTGAGCGGCCAGGTCACCGGTTGGTGAAGGACGGCGGGCGCTTCTCGGCGAACGCCGCCATGCCCTCCTTCTGGTCCGCCGTAGCGAACGCCGCGTGGAACAGCCGGCGCTCGAAACGGACGCCCTCGGCGAGGGTCGTCTCGAAGGCGCGGTTGACGCTTTCCTTCAGCATGACCGCCGCCGGGGTGGACATCGCCGCGACGGTCTCGGCCACCGTCAGGGCCTCGGCCAGCAGCTGGTCCGCCGGGACGATCCGGGAGACCAGGCCGGCCCGCTCGGCCTCCTCGGCGCCCATCATCCGGCCGGTCAGGCACAGTTCCATCGCCTTCGCCTTGCCGACCGCCCGGGTCAGCCGCTGCGAGCCGCCGATGCCGGGGATCACGCCGAGCTTGATCTCCGGCTGCCCGAACTTCGCGGTGTCCGCCGCCAGCAGGATGTCGCACAGCATCGCCAGCTCGCAGCCGCCGCCCAGCGCGAACCCGGCCACCGCCGCCACCACCGGCTTGCGCAGCGCGCCGAGCCGGTCCCAGGGGCCCAGCCAGTCGTCCAGGTAGACGTCCGGGAACCGGTTGCCCTGCATCTCCTTGATGTCGGCGCCGGCCGCGAACGCCTTCTCCGAGCCGGTGATCACCAGACAGCCGATCTCCGGGTCCCGGTCGAAGGCGGTGGCGGCCGCGACCACCTCGTTCATCAGCTGGGTGTTCAGAGCGTTGAGCGCCTTCGGTCGGTTGAGCGTGATCAGCCCCACCCGGCCCTTGCGCTCGACCAGGATCGTCTCGTAGGTCTCGGTCTCGGTCATCGCCGTTGACTCCCATTCCGCTGCTCGGCGCCGCGCGGGCGCGCCCTGACCATCCAACGATCTACGACGCGCCCCGCCTCGCGCCAGTCTTGGTATGCGAGACGGTCGTCACGGGCCCGGCTCCCCGCTGCGGAGCCGGGGCCCAGGGCTCCGGACACGGGCCGCCAGGGGTCAGAAGCGGACCCCGTAGCGCTCGGCCGCCTGCCGGACGGTCTCCGCCTTGACCTCACCCCGGCGCGCCAGCGCGGCCAGCGCCGCCACCGCGACCGACTGGGCGTCCACGCCGAAGTGCCGGCGCGCCGCGTCCCGGCTGTCGGAGAGGCCGAAGCCGTCCGTGCCCAGCGACGTCCAGTCCTGCTCCACCCACGGGCGGATCTGGTCCGGCACCGCGCGCATCCAGTCGCTGACCGCCAGCACCGGCCCGGGCGCCCCTGCCAGTGCCCGCGTCACGTAGGGGACGCACGCCGCCGCGCCCGTACCGGCCGCAGCCTGTGTCAGGTTGGCCGCGTCGCAGTCCAGTGCCTCCCGGCGCAGCTCCGTCCAGGAGGGTGCCGACCAGACGTCCGCCGCCACGCCCCAGTCCTCGCCGAGCAGTTGCTGGGCGGCGAGTGCCCAGCGAACGGCGGTGCCCGAGGCGAGCAGTTGGAGCCGCGGCGCGTCGCCGTCCGGGGAGGGCTCCGCCGGGCGGTAGCGGTACAGCCCGCGCAGGATGCCGTCGGTGATGTCAGTGACATCGGTGACGTCGGTGACATCCGCGCCGGTCGGCAGCGGCGGCTGTGGCAGAGGCTCGTTGTAGACGGTCAGGTAGTAGAACACGTCCTCGCCGTACGGGTGTCGGGGGCTGCTGCCGTACATCCGGCGCAGGCCCTCGCGGACGATCACCGCGACCTCGTACCCGAAGGCGGGGTCGTAGGACAGTGCCGCCGGGTTGGTGGAGGCAATCAACTGCGAGTGTCCGTCGGCATGTTGAAGGCCCTCGCCGGTCATCGTGGTGCGTCCGGCGGTGGCGCCGATCAGGAAGCCCCGGCCCAACTGGTCGGCCAGGGCCCACATCTGGTCGGCAGTGCGCTGCCAGCCGAACATCGAGTAGAAGATGTAGAACGGGATCACCGGCTCGCCGTGGGTGGCGTAAGCGGTCGCGGCGGCGGTCAGCGAGGCCATCGAACCGGCCTCCGTGATGCCCTCGTTGAGGATCTGGCCGGTCGCCGACTCCTTGTAGTGGAGCAGTTGGTCGCGGTCGACCGGGTCGTAGGTCTGCCCCAGCGGCGAGTAGATGCCGGCGCTCGGGAAGAGCGACTCCATGCCGAAGGTGCGTGCCTCGTCCGGGACGATCGGCACCCAGCGGTGGCCGGTGGCCTTGTCCCGCATCAGGTCCTTGACCAGTCGGACGAACGCCATGGTGGTCGCGATCTCCTGCGTGCCGGAGCCCTTGAGCAGCGTCTCGAAGGGCTTCGCGGGCAGCTCGGGCAGCGGGGTGAAGCGCACCCGGCGGGCGGGCGCGGGGCCGCCCAGCGCGGCGCGCCGCTCCCGGAGGTAGCGGGCCTCCGGGGAGTCCGGGCCCGGGTGCGCGTACGGGACCAGCTCGCCGGTCAAGGAGCTGTCCGGAATGGGGAGTTCGAGCAGGTCGCGCATCGCCCGGAACTCGGCCCCGGAGAGCTTCTTCATCTGGTGGTTGGCGTTGCGGGCCTCGAAGCCGGGGCCGAGCGTCCAGCCCTTGACCGTCTGCACCAGTACCACCGTGGGGGCGCCCCGGTGCTCCAGCGCCGCCCGGTAGGCGGCGTACACCTTGCGCGGTTCGTGTCCGGCCCGGGAGGTCGCGACGATCTCCAACAGCCGCTGGTCGTCCACGGTTTCGGCGATCGCCCGGAGTTCGGGCGCGGCCTGGAACAGGTGCTCGCGGACGTAGTGGGCGTCCGAGGCGGCGTAGGTCTGGAACTGTCCGTCCGGCACCGCGCCGAGCCGGCGCACCAGCGCGCCCGTGGTGTCGCGGGCCAGGAGGTCGTCCCAGGCCTCGCCCCACAGTGACTTGACGACGTTCCAGCCGGCGGCGCGGAACTGGCGCTCCAGCTCCTGGACGATCTTTCCGTTTCCGCGTACCGGTCCGTCCAGGCGCTGGAGGTTGCAGTTGACCACGAAGGTGAGGTTGTCCAGTCCCTCGCGGGCGGCCAGGGCGAGCGCGGCGGTCGACTCCGGCTCGTCCATCTCCCCGTCGCCGAGGAACGCCCACACGTGCGAGCCGGAGGTGTCCTTGATGCCGCGCGCGGTCAGGTACCGGTTGAACCGGGCCTGGTGGATGGCCGACAGCGGTCCGAGGCCCATGGACACGGTCGGGAACTCCCAGAACCACGGCAGCCGGCGCGGGTGCGGGTACGAGGGCAGGCCGTCGCCGCCGGCCTCCTGCCGGAAGCGGTCCAACTGGGCCTCGCCGATGCGCCCTTCGAGGAAGGCGCGGGCGTAGACGCCGGGCGCGGCGTGGCCCTGGACGTACAGCTGGTCGCCGGAGCCGTCGGCCTCCTTGCCGCGGAAGAAGTGCTGGAAGCCGACCTCGTACAGCCAGGCGGCGGACGCGTACGTGGCCATGTGCCCGCCGAGGCCGCCGCGGTGGTTGCCCCTGGTCACCATGGCGGCGGCGTTCCAGCGGTTCCAGGCGGTGATCCGGCGCTCCATCGCCTCGTCGCCGGGGAACTCGGGCTCGGCGCCGGTCGGGATGGTGTTGACGTACGGGGTGTCCAGGAGCGGCGGGACGTCGAGCCGGCGCAGTTCGGCGTGTTCGACGAGGCGGCGCAGCAGGTGGGCGGCGCGGTGCGCTCCGCCGAAGTCGCGGGCGGCGTCCAGGGAGGCGCGCCACTCCGCCACCTCTTCGGGGTCGTGGTCGGGAAGCTGGTCGAGCTGGGACACGGATGGTTCCCCTTTGCCGGTGCTTCAGAGTGCCGATTCCGGGATGCGGAATGACATTTCTCTCCATGGAAGGTCTCTATGGACGGTAGGGAGTGATCCGGCGGCGCGTCAACCGCTACTGGAGGGTAATGTGAGCGATGATCGATCATCTTTATGCGAACTATGATCCCGGGCCAGGACCCCGTCCGGATCCGCTCAGGCGGAGCGGTCGGCGTACTCCAGGACGTGTTCCGCCAGCAGCCGCCCGACCTCCGGATCCCGCCGCCGGAAGGCCTCGATCAGCGGAGCGTGGTCGGCCGCGTTCTCGTGCAGCTCCGGGCGGACCCGGTGCAGCGACAGCACCGTCCACACCTCCACGCCCAGCCCCTCCCAGGTCCGCAGCAGTGCCCCGTTGCCGGCGGCGGCCACGATCTCGCGGTGGAAGGCCACGCCGTGCCGGGCCTGCCCGAGCGCGTCACCCGCCCCGGCCGCCGCCGCCATCCGTTCCGCGTGCTGCTCCAGGGCGGCGGTGTCCCCGGCCAGGCGGATGACCGCCGACTCGGCGGCCAGCCGCTCCAGTGCGGCCCGCACCTGGTAGACCTCGCGCAGTTCGGCCGGGCTGATCTCGCGCACCCGCACGCCCCGGTTGGGCTCGGCGTCGAGCAGCCCGAGCGACTGCAGCGAGCGCAGCGCCTCGCGCACCGGCGCCTGGCTGACGTTCAACTCGGTGGCCAGGCGCCGTTCCACGATCCGGTCGCCGGGCTGCCAGCGCCCGTTCAGCAGGCCCTCCAGCAGTAGTCCGCGCACCTGCTCGCCGAGCGGCACCCGGGACAGCGGGTCGGCGTCCCCGGTAGGCGGCGGAGGGCTCGGGCGGGTCATGCGGGCTCCTTGATCGTGGTTCATGACGCGTGGTTCATGACGCGTGGCGGTGCGGGGCCGGCGCCGCCGCCCGGTCAGGCCAGGCCCAACTCGTCGCCCACGCGAGGGGCGAGGAAGCGGGCGACGTCCGCCTCCCCGACCTCGGCGAGCGTCGCCGGGGACCAGCGCGGGGTGCGGTCCTTGTCGATCACCTGGGCGCGGATGCCCTCGACCAGGTCATGCCCGCCCAGCGCGGCGCAGGAGACGCGGTACTCCTGGTCGAGCACGGCCTCCAGGGAGGGGAGCGTGCGGGCCCGGCGCAGCGCGGCGAGGGTCACCGTGACGGCCGTGGGGGAGTTGCCGAGGACCAGCTCCGCGGCCTCCTTCGCCTCCGCCACACCGGAGTTCAGCAGTCGTTCGACGATCTCCGCGACGCTGTCGGCCGCGTAGCAGGCGTCGATCCAGCCGCGCTGCTCCGCGAGCGGGGCCCCCGGCGCGGGCTCGGCGTGCGCGGCGACGACGGCGGCCGGGTCGGGGCTCTCGGCCAGGGCGTCGAGCAGCGCCGCGATCCGCGCCGAGGGGACGAAGTGGTCCGCGAACCCGCACAGCAGCGCGTCACCGGGGCCCATCGAGGCCGAGGTGAGGCCGAGGTGGGTGCCCAACTCGCCCGGGGCGAGCGCGAGCAGCCGACTGCCGCCGACGTCCGGGACCAGCCCGATCCGGGTCTCGGGCATGGCGACGGTGGAACGTTCGGTGACGATCCGGACCGCGCCGTGGGCGGACAGGCCGATGCCGCCGCCCATGGTGATGCCGTCCATCACCGCGACGTACGGCTTCGGGTAGTGGGCGATCAGCGCGTTCAGCCGGTACTCGTCGCGGAAGAAGGCCCGGGTGCCGGCCCCGCCGGCCTTGACGTCGTCGTGCAGTGCGCGGAGGTCGGCCCCGGCGCAGAGGCCGCGCTCGCCGGCGCCGGTCAGGACGACGGTGCGCACCCGGTCGTCCGCGGCCCACTCGGCCAGCGTCGCGTGGACGGTGGTGATCATGCCGTGGGTCAGCGAGTTGAGCGCCCGCGGTCGGTTCAGCACGATCCGTCCGACCCCGCTGTCCAGGGAGACCTGGACCTCCGCCACCTCTGCGCTCATCGGGTCTGTTCCCGTCGTTCGGTCGTTCCTCGGTCTTGACGACTCCTGTCGTCCACCGTACCGGGGCGGCGCGGAGCCGTGATCACCCGGCGGGCGGCGGGCCGTCCTCGCGGCCCGCCGGCCGGCCGCCCGGGCCCGGTTCGGGGCCCTACGGCCAGGCGCGCAGGGCGAGTTCGGCGGTCCGGGCCAGGTCGGCGGCGGTGGCGCCGTCCCGGGCCTGTTGCGACATGCCCTGGATGACCGTGCCGAAGTAGCCGGCCAGCGCGTGCGGGTCGGCGTCGGGCGGGAGTTCGCCGTCCGCCCGGGCCGTGCGCAGCCTGGTCTCGAAGGCGTGGAGGTTGCGGTTGCGCAGGTCGCGCAGGTGGGCCTGGACCTCGGCGTCCTGCGGGGAGACGTTGGTGGCGGCGCTGATCACCAGGCAGCCGGCCGGGTGGGAGGGGTCGGGGTAGATGGCCGCCGCCTCGCGCAGGATCCGGGCGAAGGCCGCGTACGCGGTGGTCTCCTCCTGTAGGGCGGCCTCCGCGAACGCGCCGACGGGGGAGTGCCCGTAGTGGCGGACGACCTCCTCGAAGAGCGAGCGCTTGTCGCCGAACGCGGCGTAGAGGCTGCCGGGCCGGATGCCCATGGCGGTGGTCAGGTCGGTGACGGAGGTGGCCTCGTAGCCGCGCTCCCAGAACAGCCGGGTCGCCGCCGTCAGCGCCACGCCCCGGTCGAAGGTCGGCGGTCGTCCGCGCCGGGGCCGCGTCGGGTTCTCGGTCATGCCGGAATTTTAGAACACCCGCTCAACAAGTGTGTTAGCTTCTTTCTTGAGCGACCACTCAACAAATAGGGTGGGCGAAGCGGGAAGGGGCTCAGTCATGGGCAGGCAGGCACTCAAGGGCAAGACCGCGCTGGTCACCGGGGGCAGCAGGGGGATCGGCCGGGCGATCGCCCGCAGGCTCGGCCGCGACGGCGCCACCGTCGCCGTCGGCTACGCCCGCGATCAGGAGGCGGCGGGTGAGGTCGTCGCGGGCATCCGCGCCGACGGCGGCCGAGCCTTCGCGCTGCACGCCGAACTCGGCCGGCACGGGGACGCGGCCGCGCTGTGGGAGGCGTTCGATGCCGGGATCGGCGCGCACGCGCCCGACGGCGGCGTCGACATCATCGTGAACAACGCCGGGATCGGGCGCAGTGCCGACCTCGCCGCGCTCACCGAGGAGGGCTTCGACGAGGTCTTCGCCGTCAACGTCCGTGCGCCGTTCTTCGTCGTCCAGCACGGACTGCACCGGCTGCGCGACGGCGGCCGGATCATCAACGTCTCCAGCGGCGCGGCCCGCCTCGCCATGCCGGAGATCATCGCTTACGGGGCGACCAAGGGGGCGCTCGACACCTTCACCCTCAACCTCGCCAAGCAGCTCGGCCCGCGCGGGATCACCGCCAACTCGGTCGCGCCGGGTGTCGTCGACACCGACGTCAACGCCGGCTGGCTGCGCGGCAACGCGGAGGCGGAGGCCCATGCGGCCTCGCTCGCGGCCCTCGGCCGGGTCGGGCAGCCGGAGGACGTCGCGGACATCGTCGCCTTCCTCGCCTCCGATGACGCTCGCTGGGTCACCGGCCGGGTCATCGACGCCACCGGTGGGGCGGGCCTGTAGGCGCGGTGGGTCCGGTGCGCGGGGGGAGTTCGAGGAGGGGGCGGGGGTAACAGATAACAGCTGACAGATGATGAAATCTGTCAGCTGTTATCTGTCATCTGTTCGCCGTCAGTTGTGGGCCAGCGGCTGTGGACCGGCTACGGCTGGACCCGCCCCGTCACCTCGCCGAACCCGATGACGGCGCCGTCCGCCCCCGGCGCGGTGGCCGTGATGGTGACCTCGTCGCCGTCCTCCAGGAACGTCCGGGTGGTGCCGTCCGGGAGCTTCAGCGGCTCCTCGCCGTTCCACGTCAGCTCGATCAGCGCGCCGCGGGTCTCCGGCTCCGGCCCGCTGACGGTGCCCGAGGCGAACAGGTCGCCGGTGCGCAGCGAGGCGCCGTTGACCGTCATGTGGGTGAGCTGCTGCTGTGCCGTCCAGTACATCGAGGCGAACGGCGGCCGGGACACCAGGTGCCCGTTCAGCCGGACTTCCAGCGCCAGGTCCAGTCCCCACGGTTCGCCGCCGCGGTCGTCCAGGTACGCCAGCGGCTCGACGTCGCGCTCGGGCGGCGCGACCCGGGCGTGCTGCAGGGCGTCCAGCGGGACGATCCACGGGGAGACGGAGGTGGTGAAGGACTTGCCGAGGAACGGGCCGAGCGGCACGTACTCCCAGGCCTGGATGTCGCGCGCGGACCAGTCGTTGACCAGGCAGACGCCGAACACGTGCTCGCGGAAGTCGTCCAGGACGACCGGTCGGCCCAGCTCGGACGGGGTGCCGACGACGAAGCCGACCTCCGCCTCGATGTCCAGCCGCCGGGTCGGCCCGAACGACGGCGCCGGGTCGGCGGGCGCCTTGCGCTGCCCGTGGGGCCGCACCACCGGGGTGCCGGAGACGACCACCGTGCCGGCCCGCCCGTGGTAACCGATGGGCAGGTGCTTCCAGTTGGGGGTGAGCGGCTCCGAGCCCGGGCGGAAGATCCGGCCCAGGTTGGTGGCGTGGTGCTCGGAGGCGTAGAAGTCGACGTAGTCGGCGACCTCGAACGGCAGGTGCAGCTGGACCTCGCCCGCCGGCAGCAGCGCAGGCGACAGCGCCTCGCGGTAGGACTCGTCCGTCAGCCACCGCGTGAGGTCGGCCCGGACCTGCGTCCAGGTCGAACGCCCCGCCGCCAGCAGCGGGTTGAGCGAGTCCGCGGCCAGCAGCACGGACGGCGCCCCGGCCGCCCGGGCGGCCGCCGCGGCGTCCAGCACGAAGTCCCCGACGCGCACGCCGATCCGGCGCCGGCCGGGCTGGTCGGCGGCGGTGAACACGCCGTACGGCAGGTTGTGCACGCCGAACGGCGAGTCCTGGGCGCTGGCGAGCCAGCTGCGGGGGGTGGTGCTCAACGGTCCTCCTGGGGCTGTGACGTGGACGACAGCAGGCCGAGCGCGGCCAGGTCGTCCAGGGGCTCGGCGATGCTGCACGTGCCGAACGCGGTGAACGAGTTCCGGATCACCGTGACCTGACGGTCGGTCAGCGCTTGGACGGCCTTGGCCAGCACCGCGCCGTCGCGTTCCGCCAGCACCGCCGCTGCTGCGGCCCGGTCGGTCTCCTGCGCGGCCAGCAGCACGTTGAGGAAGCCGTGGTGCTCGAAGCCGGTGGTCGGGTCGGTGTGCCGGACGGCGTTGTGCAGTCCGGCGGTGCACTTGTACGGCAGTCCGCGCAGCGCGCAGCCGGTGAGGAAGGCGGCCAGCTCCTCCTCGTCCGGGAACGCCTCGGCCACCACCCCGCCGGTGCGGAACTTCGCCCGGTAGGGGCTGTCGACGAGCACGTCCAGCACTTCGCCCAGGCCGTCGCCGCGCAGGAGTTCGCGCGGCAGCTCGATGGCGGCCGGGACGTCCGGCGGCAGCAGCCGGTCCAGGGCGGCGACCGCCTCGGCGGCGTCCCGGACGGCGAGTTCGACGCCGGCCACCTCGAAGGGCGCGGCGGCGGCGAGCGCCGGGCCGAGTTCGGCACTGCCCCCCGGCAGTACGAGCCCGACCCCGAGCGGCGCACCGCCCGCCACCGCCGCGGCCAACTCGCCCAGCCGGCCGGCCCCGCACAGGAGCGGGCCGACCGCCTCGGCGTACCAGGCCGCGCGGTGCCCGCGGTGCGCGGGCACCGCCTCGGCGACCGGCAGGTTCCCCGGGGGGAACACCGCGGCGTCGTCGAAGAGCCCGTGGAACAGCTCGGGGATCGCCCCGGTGGCCGGTGAGTCGGGCGCGGCGGACGAGGCGGCGCTCATCGCCCGGGCCCCCGCCCGGCCCAGGTCCAGGCGTAGTTGCCGTCCTCGCCGGCCCGGCCGCCCTCGCCGAGCTCCAGCGGGCGGAACGTGTCCACCATGACGGCGAGTTCGTCGAAGAACTCCACGCCGATGCTGCGCTCGTACGCGCCGGGCTGCGGCCCGTGGGTGTGCCCGCCGGGGTGCAGCGAGATCGAGCCCTGGCCGATGCCCGAGCCCTTGCGGGCCGCGTAGTCGCCGCCGCAGTAGAACATGACCTCGTCGCTGTCCACGTTGGCGTGGTAGTACGGCACCGGGATCGACAGTGGGTGGTAATCCACCTTGCGGGGAACGAAGTTGCAGATCACGAAGCCGTTGCCCTCGAACACCTGGTGGGCCGGCGGCGGCTGGTGGACCCGGCCGGTGATCGGTTCGAAGTCCCGGATGTTGAAGGCGTACGGGTACAGGCAGCCGTCCCAGCCGACCACGTCGAAGGGGTGGTGCGGCACGGTGTAGCGGGTGCCCGAGACGCCGTTCGGGCCGCGGTGCTTGACCAGCACGTCGACGTCTCCGGCGGCGTCCCCGGTGGCGTCGACGACCAGCGGGCCGACCGGGCCGCGGAAGTCCCGCTCGCAGTACGGCGCGTGCTCCAGCAGCTGCCCGTACTTGGAGAGGTAGCGCTTGACCGGGGTGATGTGGCTGTTCGCCTCGATGCAGTACGCGCGCAGCGGTTCGTCCCCGGTCGGCACCCAGCGGTGGGTGGTGGCGCGCGGGATGATCACGTAGTCGCCCTGGCCGACCTCGATCGAGCCGAAGACCGTCTCGACCGTGCCGGAGCCGGACTCCACGTACACGCACTCGTCACCGAGTCCGTTGCGGTACAGCTCGCTCGGGGCCCCGGCGGCGACGTACGAGATCCGCACGTCGCCGTTGCCGAGGACCAGGCGGCGGCTGCCGACGACGTCCGCGGACTTCCACTCCTGGTCCGCGAACAGCTCGTGCAGCTTGAGGTGGCGGGGGAGCAGGGGGTGGTTGGGCACCGTGGACTGGTCCGGCAGCTCCCACGGCACCGCGTTCACCACGGCCGAGGGGATGCCCCGGTGGTAGAGCAGCGAGGAGTCCGACGAGAACCCCTCCTCGCCCATCAACTCCTCGTAGTACAGCCCGCCTTCGGGTGTGCGGTGCTGGGTGTGCCGCTTGGGCGGGATGCTGCCCAGCTGCCGGTAGTACGCCATCTCCCTGCTCCTCCTCGACCGTGCTCAGCCGACCGTCCTCACGGTACGCCCGACCGTGCTCAGAGTTCCCCAGCACTCACAGGTTGCCGCGGGCGTCCTGCTCGCGCTCGATCGCCTCGAACAGCGCCTTGAAGTTGCCCTTGCCGAAGCCCAGCGAACCGTGCCGCTCGATGAACTCGTAGAAGACGGTGGGGCGGTCGCCGATCGGCTTGGTGAAGATCTGCAGCAGGTAGCCGTCCTCGTCGCGGTCGACCAGGATGCCGCGCGACTTCAGCTCGTTGATGTCCACCCGCACCTTGCCGATCCGGGCGCGCAGCTCCGGGTCGTCGTAGTACGAGTCGGGGGTGTCGAGGAACTCCACGCCGCGCGAGCGCAGCACGTCGACGGTGGTGAGGATGTCGTTGGTGGCGAGCGCCATGTGCTGGCAGCCGGGGCCGGTGTAGAACTCCAGGTACTCGTCGATCTGCGACCGCTTCTTGGCGATGGCCGGCTCGTTGAGCGGGAACTTCACCCGGTGGTTGCCGCTGGCGACGACCTTGGACATCAGGGCGGAGTAGTCGGTGGCGATGTCGTCGCCGACGAACTCGGCCATGTTCACGAAGCCCATGACCCGGTTGTAGAACGACACCCACTCGTCCATCCGGCCCAGCTCGACGTTGCCGACGGCGTGGTCGAGGGCCTGGAACAGGCGCTTGGGCGAGCCCTCCGGGTGCTGGACCTTGCTCTGCGCGGTGATGTACCCCGGCAGGTAGGGGCCGTGGTAGCGGGAGCGGTCGATCAGGGTGTGGCGGGTCTCGCCGTAGGTGGCGATGGCCGCGCGGCGCACGGTGCCGTTCTCGTCGGAGACGTCGTTCGGCTCCTCCAGGACGGTGGCGCCGGTCGCGCGGGCGTGCGCGATGCACTTGTCGACGTCCGGGACCTCCAGGGCCAGGTCGACGACGCCGTCGCCGTGGCGGCGGTGGTGGTCCAGCAGCGGGCTGTCCGGCAGCACCCCGCCCTTGATCACGAAGCGGCAGGAGCCGGAGCGGAGCACGAAGGCCTTGCGGTCACGACGGCCGGTCTCCGGGCCGGAGTAGGCGACCAGCTCCATGCCGAACACGGCCTGGTAGAACTGGGCCGTCTGGGTGGCGTTGCCGACCACGAAGACGACCGCGTCCTGCGCGGTGACGGGGAACGGGTCGGTGGCCGGGTCGTGCTCGACGAGGCCGACGAGGCGGCGCAGCTGGTCGGCGTCGAGGCCGGCCTCGCGCTCCTCGGGGGTCAGCTCAAGGGCGTGGGACTGCGGGGTCATCGGTCGTTCCTCCACTTTTGGCCTCGGCTCTGAGGCGTCCGCTTGAGGCGGCCGCGCCGCGAACGGGTGGGCGGTGCGGCTGGCGGAGAGCTTGCTCCTGTCCGGGTGGCTGGGCAACAGGTCGGGATTTCACTGTTCAATGTGTACAAGCTGATCAGGAAATCCCGCATTCGGCTGCGCAAAATGTGCTGCCGATCGGGACCGGTTCACGGGGCCCGCGACACCGGGTCCTGGGCGGTCCCGAGCGGGGGGAGGTGGCGCAGGAACCAGGCCCCGGCGAGCTCGGCGACCTGGTCCAACGTGCCCGGCTCCTCGAACAGATGGCCCGCACCCGGCACCACCGCCAGTTCGCTCACGCAGTGCAGCCGGGCCCGGGCCCGCCGGTTCAGGTCGATCACGGTGGTGTCCAGGCCGCCGACCACGAGCAGCGTCGGGGCGCTCACCCGGCCCAGGACGTCGGGACCGGCGAGGTCGGGGCGCCCGCCGCGGGAGACCACCGCGCCGACGGCGGGCCCGAGCGCGGCGGCGGTGTGCAGGGCGGCCGCGGCGCCGGTGCTGGCGCCGAACAGGCCGAGCGGCAGGCCGCGGGTCTCCTCCAGCCGGCTCAGCTCCTCGGCGACGGCGGTCAGCCGGTCACCGAGCAGAGCGACGTCGAACACCTTGCGGCGGTCCGGCTCCTCGGCCTCGGTGAGCAGGTCGAACAGCAGCGTGGCCAGCCCGGAGCGGTTCAGGTACCGGGCGACGTGACGGTTGCGCGGGCTGCGCCGGCCGCTGCCGCTGCCGTGCGCGAAGAGCACGATGCCGCTCGGTGCGGCGGGGACGGTCAACCGGCCGGCGAGGCGCACACCGGCGGCGCGCAGGACCAGCTCGCGGTCCACGTCCACCGGCCCCGGCGCGCGCCGCCCGCCCGCGGCCTCGGCGAGCAGCCGCAGGACCTCCTCGTCGCCGGTCTGCGCGAAGTCCCCGTAGAACTCGCCGATCGCGAAGAACGGCGACGGTGTGCCGACGCAGACCAGCTCGTCGGCGACCTCGGACAGGCGCTCCGTCCAGTCCGCCGGGGCCACCGGGACGGCGAGCACCACCCGGGCCGCGCCCCGGGCCCGGACGATCCGGCAGGCGGCCCGGGCGGTGGAGCCGGTGGCGACGCCGTCGTCCACCACGATCACCGTGCGGCCGCGCAGGTCGGTGGGCGGGCGGCCGCCCCGGTAGCGGCGGGCCCGGCGCTCCAACTCGGTGCGCTCGCGCCGCTCCACGGCGGCCAGCTGGTCGTCGCCGACCCCGGCCAGCCGGATGACCTGCTCGTTCAGCACCCGGACGCCGTCCTCGCCGATCGCCCCCATGCCCAGCTCGGGCTGGTAGGGCACGCCGAGCTTGCGGATCACGCAGATGTCCAGCGGCGCGCCGAGCGCGGCCGCCACCTCGGCGGCCACCGGAACCCCGCCCCTGGGCAGCGCCACCACCACGGTGTCGGCGCCGCCCAAGTGGCCCACGCGGGCGGCCAGCCGCCGGCCCGCGTCGGTCCGGTCGGTGAAGTGGGTCCCGGTGCCGTGCATGACGCGCCCTCCGTGTTCCACGGTACGTCCGGGCGGCGTCGGGCGGGGCACCGAGGGGGCGGGGCCCCGGGGGCGTGGGCCGGAGGTGCGGACCGGGGGTTCAGGCCCGTGCCCCCGGTCCGCACCCCCGGGGTCGTTCCACGTTCCGCGCGGCGGCTACGGCCGCATCTCGTACGCGCCCGACAGCTCCTCGACCCGGGCCCACACGGCGGCGGCCCGCTCCGCGTTGGCGGCCGGCCGGCGCACGTTCGCCAGCGCCCAGGCGGCCTGCTCCGGGGTCGTCGAGGCCTTGCCGTGCAGCTCGGTCGCGTGCGCGGAGAAGTCGCGGACCAGCGCGTCGAAGATCTGGTCCAGGACGTCCTCGTCCAGGCCGGTCAGCTCCGCCTGCTCCAGCACCAGCTGGCCGTAGACGATCAGTGCGAACAGCTGGCCGATCTCCAGCAGGAAGTCCAGGTCCGCCTGCTGCTCCTTGCTCGGCGCGTGGCTGAGCAGCAGCTCGCAGAAGCCGTCGGCCTGTTCGCGGAAGCGGGCGACGTTCGGCAGCTGCGTGTGGCGGTCGTACGCGGTGCGCCAGTCGTGGAAACGGATCGCGCCGAGGCCGCGGGCCGCGCCCTGGCGGAACAGGAAGGCGTCATCGGCGGCGTCCAGCCGGGTCGGCACCGGAGCGTAGTCGCTCGGGGCGAACAGGTAGTTGCCCATGAACTTGAGGATCAGCGCCAGGTTGACGTGGACGGTGCCCTCCAGCTTCGGCAGGCCGCGGATGTCCTTCGCCGCCTTGTCGAAGTAGGTGTCCGCCTCGAAGCCCTTGGCGGCGATGACGTCCCACATCAGGTCGATGACCTTCTCGCCCTCGGTGGTGACCTTCATCTTGGTCATCGGGTTGAACAGCAGGTAGCGGCGGTCCTCGGGGGAGGCGGTGCGGAAGTAGTCCACGGCCCGCGCGCTGAACATCTTCATCGCCACCAGACGGGCGTACGCGTCGGTCAACTCCCGTCGCACGTGAGGGAAGTCGGTGACCTTCCGGCCGTACAGCACCCGGTTGTGGGCATGCGTGACGGCCTCGTACATCGCGTGCTCGCAGATGCCGACCGAGGCCGTGCAGAGGTTGAACTTGCCGACGTTGACGGTGTTCAGCGCGGCGTCGAAGGCGGCCTGCCCGGTGTGCAGCACGTCCTCGGCGCGCACCGGGTAGCCCTCCAGCCGGAACTCGCTGACGTACATCTGGGCGTTCACCACGTTCTTGACCAGGTGGTACGCGTCGTGGCGGCTGTCGGCGGCGAAGAAGACGTAGCCCTCGGGGCCCTCGACGTCGGAGCGGCGGCCGAACACCGAAACCAGGCCGGCCACGTTGCCGTTGCCGATGTAGTACTTGGAGCCGGTCGCGGTGAAACCGCCCTCGCCGTCCGGGGTGAGGATCATGTCGGTGGAGTAGATGTCGGCGCCGTGGGTGCGCTCGGAGAGGCCGAACGCCATGACGTGACCCTCCGTCAGGAGCTTTGCGGCGCGGGCCCGGACGGCCTCGTTCTTGCTCTGCCAGACCGGCCCGAGGCCGAGGATGGTGACCTGCCAGGTGTACCAGTAGCCGAGGCCGTAGAAGCCGAGGATCTCGTTCAGCTCGGCGATCCGGGAGGTGTCCCAGCGCTTGCCCGGGTCGGCCGCGGACGGGGTCAGGAACTCCGCGAACAGGCCCTCCTTGGCGGCGAATTCGAGGAAGTCGGCGTACCAGGTGCGGTCGACGTAGGTGTCGATCAGTGCCTTCTTGCCGCGGGACTCGAACCAGTCCACGGTCGCGCGCAGCAGCCGGCGGGTCGGCTCGTCGAACTGCGCGGGGTCGTACGTACGCGGGTTGAAGAGCATCACGGGCTCCCGGGGGTCGAGGGTGAGGGGTCGAGGGTGAGGGGTGGCGGGTGAGGAGGCGGCGGGTGGTGGCCGGCGGGTGACGGCGAACAGTGAACAGATGACAACTGACAGATTTCAGCGTTCAGATTCTGTTATCTGTCACCCGTCATCTGTGACCTGTCATCCACGGCGAGGCGGTGCAGGGTGGCGAGCACGTCGTCGAGCCAGGCGAGGGTCATCCGCTCGTACTCGATGCCGCCGCGCAGCACCACGTGCTGGAGCTCCTGCTGGGTGTCGAGCGCGGTGAGGTCGGGGAAGTCGCGCTGCTCGCCGTGCAGGTAGCGGGCGAGCAGGGCGGCGTGGCTCTCGCGGTGCCGTTCGACCTCGGAGATCAGCGCGGCCGGGTCGTCGAAGGCGGCGGCGCGGATCTTGACCGCGAGCTCGTGTCGGACGGACTCCGGCTCGACCGGTTCGCGCAGCCAGCCGGCGAGCACGGCCCGTCCGGCGTCGGCCGCCGAGTAGACCTTCTTGTCCGGTCGGCCGTCCTGGGCGACCTCTTCGGCGGCGACCCAGCCGTCGGCCTCCATCCGCCGCAGCACCTTGTAGATCTGCTGGTGGGTGGCGGTCCAGAAGCGCCCGATGGAGCGGTCGAAGCGCCGGGCCAGTTCGTAGCCCGAGCCCGGCTGCTCCAGCAGTGAGACGAGGATCGCGTGCTCCAGTGCCATGTCCGGCATCCTGCTATGCAACGAATTGCATAGGCAATGGGGGGCCGGAGTGGTGAGACGCAGGTCACCGCCGTGATCGGATGGTTGTCGAGCATTTACGGCCAAAAGGCGCAAATCATCGGAGAAGCGCCAGAATGGGTACGGGGCAAGAGCCCTCCATGTTCCGAACCATAGGAGGTGGTATCGGTGTCTACCCAGATTCCGATGGGCATGGAGCATCACCCGGACATCGTCGAACTACGGGAGCACTACGAGCGGATCACCTCGACCCCGCGCGCCCAGGCCACGGAGGCCCTGGCCGTGCTGGCGGGCCTCTTCCTGGCGGCATCGCCATGGATCGTCGGCTTCACCGCCTTCAACACGCTGACCGTGACCTGCCTGATCGTCGGCCTGGCCTACTGCGTGCTGATGGCGGGATACGGGTCGGCCTACGAGCGCACCCACGCGAGGGCCTGGGCGGCCACCGTGCTCGGCGCGTGGACGATCGTCTCTCCCTGGCTCGTCTCCGGATCGGCCGCGCAGGGCAGGAACATCGTCACCTGCGTCATCGTCGGTGCCGTGATGTTCCTGCTCGGTCTCGCGGCGATCTCGATGGCCACGATCACGGCGAACGGAGCAGCGATGCGGCTCGGCCGCGCCGGCCGCGCCAAGGGCTGACGTCACTGACAGCCCGCGTCCGGGGCGTGGAGGGCCGAACCGTCCTCCGCGCCCCGGCGCACGTCGTCAGGGAGCCGCGGCCGTCACGGGCGGGTCGGTGGCCGTCACGGGCGGGTCATCCGCAGGACGTCGAGGGCTTCGTCGAGCTGCTCACGGGTGAGCTTGCCCTGTTCCACGTAGCCGTGCTCCAGCACGACCTGTCGGATCGTCTTCCGCTCGGCCAGCGCCCGCTTGGCGACCTTCGCCGCCTCCTCGTACCCGAGGTAGCGGTTCAGCGGGGTGACCACCGAGGGGGAGGACTCCGCGTACTCCCGGGCCCGTTCGACGTTGGCGGTGATGCCGTCCACCGTCCGGTCCGCCAGCAGGCGGGCGCTGTTGGCGAGCAGCCGCACCGACTCCAGCACGTTGCGGGCGAGTACCGGGAGCATCACGTTCAGCTCGAAGTTGCCGCTCGCGCCGGCCAGGGTGACCGTCGCGTCGTTGCCGACCACCTGGGCGGCGACCATCAGCACCACCTCGGGGAGCACCGGGTTCACCTTGCCCGGCATGATCGACGAACCGGGTTGCAGGTCCGGCAGGTTGATCTCGCCGAGGCCGGTGCGCGGGCCCGAGCCCATCCACCGCAGGTCATTCGCGATCTTCGTGAATCCGACGGCCACCGTGCGCAGTTGCCCGCTCAGCTCGACCAGGGAGTCGCGGGCGCCCTGCGCCTCGAAGTGGTCCCGCGCCTCGGTGAGCGGCAGGCCGGTGGTGCGGGCGACCTCCTCGATCACCGCCGCCGGGAAGCCCGGCGGGGTGTTGATCCCGGTGCCCACCGCCGTGCCGCCGAGGGGCAGTTCGGCGACCCTGGGGAGCGTCGCCAGCAGCCGCTCCCGCCCGTGCCGGACCTGGGCGGCGTAGCCGCCGAACTCCTGGCCGAGGGTGACCGGCGTGGCGTCCATCAGGTGCGTCCGGCCCGACTTGACCACCTGCGCGAACTCGGCGGCCTTGCGCTCCAGCGCCTCCGCCAGGTGCTCCAGCGCCGGGATCAGGTCGTGCGTGACGGCGGCGGTGGCGGCGATGTGGATCGAGGACGGGAAGACGTCGTTGGACGACTGGCTGGCGTTCACGTGGTCGTTCGGGTGGACCGGGCGGCCCAGCCGCTCGGCGGCCAGGGTGGCGATCACCTCGTTGGCGTTCATGTTGGACGAGGTGCCCGAACCGGTCTGGAACACGTCCACCGGGAACTCGTCGTCCCACCGCCCTTCGGCGACCTCCTCGGCCGCCGCCGCGATCGCCGCCGCCGTGTCCTCGTCCAGGACGCCGAGGCGGGCGTTCACCCGGGCCGCTGCGGCCTTGATCCCGGCCAGCGCGGCGATGTGCGCGCGCTCCAGCCGCTGGCCGGACACCGGGAAGTTCTCCACCGCCCGCTGCGTCTGCGCCTGCCACTTCGCGGCGGCCGGCACCCGGACCTCGCCCATCGAGTCGTGCTCGACGCGGTACTCCCGCTGGTTCTCCTGCTCGTCACCCATCACGCGCTGCACCTCCTGAACGGGCCGGTGGTCCGGCCCCGAGCGGTCTCCGATCACCACAGCCGCGCGTGGGCCCCGGGTATTTCCGCCCGGCCGCATCCGGTTGTCGCAGCCCGGCCACGCTCGCCGTTCCGGCCCGGCCGCGTCCACGGTGACGGTCGGGCCGCGTCCGCCGGGCCGTGTCCGTGGTCACCGTCGCGTCCGCCGGGCCGCCTCCGTCGTTACCGCCGGGGCAGCTCGGCGCGGACGAGTTCGCCCGGCGCGGTGCCGGCCTGGGCGATCAGGGCGCCGCCCGGCGCCCAGAAGCCGGAGCCGCCCGAGGTCTGCGGCTGCTCGCCGCTCGCCCCGGCGGAAGTGGCCAGCACGGCCCACACCCCGTGGGCGGCGGCGCGGTCGCGGAGGTGCCCGTCGCGGCGGGCGGCCTGCGCGGGCCCCGCGCCGTACAGGGTGGAGGCGACATAGGCGTCGATGCCGAGCGCGGCGGTCTCCTCGGCGTGCGTGGGATCGGCGGCGTCGGCGCAGATCGCGAGGCCGAACCGCAGGCCGTCCAGCTCCAGGACGGCGGGCCCGTCGCCGGGGGTGAACCGGTCGTCCTCGGCGCCGTGCAGCCGCGTCTTCCGGCACACGACGACGGCGCCTTCGCCGGTGACGGCCAGGGTGGCGATGGACTCGCCCCCGCCGGGCTCGGTGACCGGCGCGCCGACCAGGGCGGTCGTGCCGGTCGCGGCGCAGGCGGCGACCAGCGGGGCGAGGCGCGGATCGGCCGGGCCGAGCGCGGGCGCGGCCAGGTCGTACCCGGTCAGGGACAGCTCGGGGAACACCACCAGGCGCGCGGCGGCCTCCCGTACCGCCTGCGCGTGCCGTTCGACGTTCACGGCCACGGTGTCCGGGCGGCCGGCGTCGGCGCAGGCGGGCTGGGCGACGGCCACGGTGACGGTGGCGGCGGCGATCAGGGGTGCGGGCATGGCGGTGCCTCCGGGCGCGAGGTGGAAAAGATCAACGTATGCGCAGGTCCGGGCGGTGGACAAGGGTTTCGCGTGGCAGCCGGGAGGGAGGCGGCCGGGGCGGACGCACGTACCGCTCCGCGTTGTGCCGGGAGCGGGCGCCGGCCTGGGGCATGATCACCCGAATGGATGAATAGCTGCGTGGAGTGCTTCAAACTGCCGTACGCCACTTCGTACGCTCCTGCCTGGGCCGGATTCACACCGGCCCCACCCTGATCGCCGCTGCTCGGCATCATCGCCGTGCGGCATCACCGCCGCTCGGCGCGGGTGACCGGCTAGTGGGGGCGGACTCATGACGACGACAGGGCGGGGCATGGCCGGGGGCACGGAAGACCGCAGGGGGACCGACCCGGGGGTGGAGTCGAGGACGGCCCCGGGCGCGGCTCCGCAGACGGGCCACGGGAAGCGCCGTGGAAACGCCAGGGGCGGCGGGCTCACCAGGCGGCAGATGCTCGGCGCCTCGGCCGCCCTGGGCGGCGCGGCCTGGCTGCTGCGCGGCACCATCGGCCCGGACAGCGCCGAGGCGGCCACCCCGGTGCCGCCCGGCCTGCCCGCCGGCACCGAGCTGTACCAGCGGGTCTTCCAGAACTGGTCCGGCGAGATCCGCACCGACCAGCTGTGGACCTGCGCGCCCCGCACACCGGAGGAGGTACCGGCGCTCGCCGACTGGGCGCACGCCAACGGCTGGCGCCTGCGCGCCACCGGCTACCGGCACACCTGGGCGCCGCTCACCGTCGCCAACGGGACCCCGGACAGCGCCCGCGTCCTGCTCGTGGACACCAGCCGCCACCTCACCGCGATGACCGCCGACTCGCCGACCGCCGTCCGGGTCCAGACCGGCGCCACCATGGAGGACCTGCTCGCCCACCTGGCCGACCGGGGCCTCGGCCTGACCGCGTGCCCGGCACCCGGCGAACTGACCGTCGGCGGGGTGCTCGCCATCGGTGGCCACGGCACCGCCGTACCCGCCGCCCACGAACTCCGGCCGGAGGGGCACGGCTACGGCTCGGTCAGCAACCAGGTCGTCCGGCTCACCGCCGTCGTCCTCGACCCGGCCACCGGCCGCTACACGCTGCGCACCTTCGAGCGCGCCGAGGCCGACAGCGCCGCCTTCCTCGTGCACCTGGGCCGCGCCTTCCTCACCGAAGTCGTGCTGCGGGCCGGTGCGGACCGGCCGCTGCGCTGCGTCAGCCGTCTCGACATCCCGGCCACCGAACTGTTCGCCCGCCCCGGCACCGGAGGCGGCGGCGGTGGGCTCCTGGGTGGCCTGCTCGGCGGTGGCGGCCCGCGCACCCTCGCCGACTTCGTCGAGCGCGACGGCCGGGTCGAGGCGATCTGGTTCGCCTACACCGAGTACCCCTGGCTGAAGACCTGGAGCGTCGCCCCGGCCAAACCGCTGGGCTCCCTGCCCGTCGACCAGCCCTACAACTACCCCTTCTCGGACAGCATTCCGGAACCGGTCGCCCGGCTCGCCGGCCAGATCGTCGCCGGCGCCTGGGGATCGGCCCCGCTGTTCGGCCAACTCCAGTACCTGATCGCCAAGGTGGCGCTCACCGGCGACCTCACGGACGTCCTCCTCTCCGGCGGGCTGCTCCGCGACCTGCTCAGCGGCGACCTGATCACCCACCTGCTCGCCGGCGGCCTGCGCTCCGACCTCTGGGGCCCGTCGCGCAGCCTGCTGCAGTACGTCCGGCCTACCACCCTGCGGGTCACCGCCAACGGCTACGCGGTCCTCGCCAAGCGTGCCGACCTCCAGTGGGTGGTCAGCGAATTCGCCGCCTACTACCGGAAGTTGCTCGCCGACTACCAGGCCCGAGGGGAGTTCCCGGTGAACGGCGCGGTGGAGATCCGGGTCACCGGCGTGGACGACCCGACCTCCTCCGGCGTCCCCGGCGCGCGGCCGCCGCTGCTGTCCGCGCTGCGTCCTCGGGCGGACCGTCCGGAGTGGGACACCGCGGTCTGGCTCGACGTCCTGGCCTTCCCCGGTACCCCGGGGCTGGAACGCTTCGCCCGCGACCTGGAGCAGTGGCTGCTGCGCACCTTCGACGGCACCCGGGCGGGCCTGCGGGTCGAGTGGTCCAAGGGTTGGGCGTACACCGCCGACGCGGCCTGGTCCGACCCGGACCTGATCGGTCGGGTCATCCCCGCGAGCCTGCGCGACGGCGGCGGGCCGGGCTGGGATGAGGCGGTCGCCGTCCTGGACCGGCACGACCCGCACCGGGTGTTCGGAAACCCCTTCCTGGACGGGCTGTTGAAGTAGTGGAGCACATCTGACGAGCCGTCAGATGTGCTCCATGACGATCACCGCGAGGGTGTCCGGCGCCAGCGCGCGGAAGACGTGCGGGGCGTCGCCCGGGTAGCTCACGTAGTCGCCCGGGCCCAGCTCGACCGGGGCCTCCGTCGGCCCGGCCAGCGCCCGGCCCGAGCCGACCAGCACGTGCTCGACGGTGCCGGGCATGTGCGGGTCGGAGGCCCGGGTCTCGCCCGGCTGCGCCTCGATCCGGTAGATGTCGCGCCGGGCGTTCGGCGGGCAGGAGGACAGCACGGTCGCCGCGTAGTCGGCGCGCTCGGAGTGGGTCACCGGGCCCTCGCCGGCCCGGATCACCTTGACCGCCGGGCGCGGGGGGTCGACCAGGCGGCTGAACGGCACGTTCAGTGCGACGGCGAGGGCCCAGAGCGTCTCCACGCTCGGGTTGCCCGCGCCCGACTCCAGCTGGGAGAGCGTCGACTTGGCGATGCCCGCGCGCCGGGCCAGCTCCGCCATCGACAGCCCGCCGCGTTCGCGCTCGCGCCGGATGGAGACGGAGATCAGGCCGATCAGGTCCGCGCCGGAACCCGCGCTCGGGGTGGTCCGGTCACTCATGCTTGCCACTCACGCTCTCCTGGCTCCTTCTCCGGCTCCCGTGCGGCTGGTGCCGTTCATGCTGCCACTCGTGAGGGCGGCTGTCCGCATCCGCCTGCCGTTCGCCCTGTCGGTCCAATCGTTCGCCTTGACGAACGGCGGGCGTTGGGTTCAGGCTGGTGGACATGCGTTCGCCACTCCGAACACTGGAGCGTGCCACCCTTCGGGACATCGCTCTCGTCTGCCTCGCCGACGCGCTCGTCGGCGCCTCCTTCGGCGCGATCAGCGCCTCCGGCGGCCTGCCCCTGTGGGTGCCGGTCGCGCTCTCCGTCCTCGTCTTCGCGGGCGGCTCCCAGTTCGCGGCGGTCGGCGTGGTGCTGTCCGGCGGCGGTGCGCTCGCCGCCGTCGCCACCGGACTGGTGCTCAACGCCCGGCTGCTGCCCTTCGGCTTCGCCGTGGCCGACGTGCTCGACGGCCCGTGGTGGCGGCGGGTGTTCGGTGCGCAGCTGATCACCGACGAGACCGCCGCGTTCGTCCTGCGGCAGGATGACGGGCGACGGCGACGGGCCGCTTTCTGGCTCTGCGGACTGGCGTTGTTCGTGGTGTGGAACGTCTCGGTGGTCCTCGGGGCCCTGGCCGGCGGGCTGATCGGGGACACGGACGCGCTGGGCCTCGACGCGGCCTTCCCCGCCGTGCTGCTCGCGCTCGTGCTGCCCTCGCTCGCGGACCGCCGCGTCCGTACCGCCGCCGTGGCAGGCGCCGTCGTCGCGGTCGCGGCCACGCCGTTCGTCCCGGCGGGGCTGCCCGTCCTGCTCGCCCTCGTCGGGCTGTTGTTCGCCGGGCGGCCCGGAACGCGCGAGGGTCGCGAGGGCCGTGACGGTCGTGAGGTGCGGGAGGGTCGTGAGGTGCGGGAGCCGCAGAACTCGCGGGAGTCGCGGGAGTCGCGGAAGGGGGCGTCGGTCGAGGAGCCGGGCGTCCCGGTGATCGAGCGGGAGGAAGCCCGATGATGCCGTTGTACGCCGTGCTGCTGCTGGCCGTCGGGACGTACGCCTTCCGCCTCGCCGGGCCGCTCCTCGGCCACCGGCTCGCCCTCTCGGAGCGCGTGCGGCACCTGCTCGCCGTCGCCGCGGCCGTCCTGCTGGTCGCCCTGGTCGCCACCGGCGCCCTCACTCAGGGCCAGGGCTTCGCCGGTTGGGCCCGCCCGGCGGGCGTCCTGGTCGCCGGTGTGCTCGCGCTGCGGCGGGCGCCGTTTCCGGCGGTGGTGGTCGCGGGCGCGGCGGCGACGGCGCTGCTGCGGCTGTGCGGGGTGGGGTGAAGGGCGGTCCGTCAGCCGCCCAGCGCCTTGAAGAAGATCGTCGTCGGGTGCGCGCGCCCCGAGGGGTCGGTCGCGTAGTCCGGCACCGAACCGACCCGCGTCCACCCGGCCGCCTCGTACAGCCGCTCGGCCGGGCTGTCCGTCTCGGTGTCCAGCACCAGCAGCCGAAGCCCCAGCTCGGCCGCCCGCTCCTCCAGCACCGCCAGCAGCCGCCCGGCCAGCCGCTGCCCCCGGTCCGCCGGGTGCACCATCAGCTTGGCGACCTCGCCCCGGTGCCGCCCGTTCGCGGGCACCGCCGGGCGCAGCTGGATCGTCCCGGCGAGCCGCCCGTCGGCCTCCGCCCGGACCGTCCACAGCAGCAGCCGCTCCGCCGCGACCTCCGGGGCGAGCGCCCGCCACCACGCGACGGCCTCGGCCCGCCCCAGCGGTGCGAGGAAGCCGAGCGACCCGCCACCGTGGACGGTGTCGACCAGCAGCCCGGCCAGTTCCTCCGCCGCGCCGTCCAACTCCTCCGCCGTCACCTGACCGACCGCGTACGCCTCGCCCGCCATGTCGTCTTCCTCACTCGCTCGCGCCCGCCCACCGTCCGGGCGGTTGCGCCATACTCGCCGGTACCGCGCCGAGACCGGGATCCCGTCGATATCCCGCCGACACTACAAGGAGCTTCGATGACGAAGCCGACCCGGATCGACCCGTCCGACCTGCTCGCCGTCGGCGACCTGCTCTCCGACGAGGAGCGGCTGATCCGTGACACCGTCCGGAGGTTCACCGAGGAGCGGATCCGCCCGCACATCGGCGACTGGTTCGAGCGCGGCGTCTTCCCGGCCCGCGAACTCGCCCCCGAACTCGGCGCCCTCGGCGTGCTCGGCATGCACCTCGACGGCTACGGCTGCGCGGGCGCCGGCGCGGTGGCGTACGGGGTCGCCTGCATGGAGCTGGAGGCGGCCGACTCCGGGCTGCGCAGCTTCGTCTCGGTGCAGGGCTCGCTCGCGATGCGCTCGATCCACGCCTTCGGTTCCGAGGAGCAGAAGCAGCGTTGGCTGCCCGGCATGGCCGCGGGTGAGCTGATCGGCTGCTTCGCCCTCACCGAGCCGGACTTCGGCTCCGACCCGGCGAACATGCGGACCCGCGCGGTGCGCAAGGGCGGCGACTGGGTGCTCTCCGGCAGCAAGATGTGGATCACCAACGGCAGCATCGCCGACGTCGCCGTCGTCTGGGCGCAGACCGAGGAGGGCGTGCGTGGCTTCCTGGTCGAGCGCGGAGCGCGCGGCCTGACCGCCACCGACGTGCACGGCAAGCTCTCCCTGCGCGCCTCCGTCACGAGCGAACTCGCCTTCGACGAGGTGGTCCTGCCCGCCGACGCCGTCCTGCCGGGCGTCACAGGCCTGCGCGGACCGCTCTCCTCCCTCAACGAGGCCCGCTACGGCATCCTCTGGGGCACCGTCGGCGCCGCCCGCGACTGTTACACCGCCGCCCTCGACTACGCGAAGAGCCGGATCCAGTTCGGCCGCCCGATCGCCGGATTCCAGCTCACCCAGCACAAGCTCGTCGAGATGATGCTGGAGGTGGAGAAGGCCTACCTGGTCGCCCTGCGGATCGGCCGGCTCAAGGAGGAGGGCGCGGCCCGCCCGCCGCACGTCAGCTTCGGCAAGCTCAACAACGTCCGCACGGCGCTGGAGATCGCCCGCAGCGCCCGGACCGTCCTCGGGGCCAACGGCATCACCACCGAGTACCCGGTGCTGCGGCACGCCAACAACCTGGAGTCGGTGCTCACCTACGAGGGCACCAGCGAGATCCACACCCTGATCCTGGGCGAGGCCATCACCGGCGAGTCCGCCTACCACTGACGGGCCGTCCACCTCGGGAATTCCGGTGGCCGGGGCCGTCGCGGCCCGGCTACCGTGCCCACCGTGAACAGCAAGCCCACCACGCCCGGCACCGCCCCGACCACCACCCTCTGGCGCCCCACCGGCCCCGAGGAACTGGCCCTGGTCGAGGCGTCCGGCCGGCGCGCCTGGCCGCCCCGGCTGCCCGAGCAGCCGATCTTCTACCCCGTCCTCAACGAGGACTACGCGATCCGCATCGCCCGCGACTGGAACGTCCCCGCCTCCGGCGTCGGCTACGTCACCCGCTTCGAGGTCGACACCGCCTTCCTCGCCCGCTATCCGGTGCAGCGGGCGGGCGGCCGTACGATCCTCGAACTCTGGGTCCCGGCCGAGGAGTTGCCGGAGTTCAACCGGAACATCGTCGGCCGCATCGAGGTCGTCCACGAGTTCCGCCCCCAGCCGTGACGCGCCCCGCCGCGCCGGGCCCGGGTGAGGTGCGCCCGGGCGGGGCGCCCGCAACCGTGCCCCACTCGGCAGCGACGGCGCGCGAGGTGCGCTCGGACCACGTGCTGCTCAGCTCCGCCCAGCGGACCAGCACCACCGCGCTGCTCACCCAGGCCGCCGCCCGGCGCGGCCTCGACACCGCCGTCCTGGACGGCCCGGCCACGGTCGAGCGACTCGCGGGGCGGCCCGTCCACTGGTACGGCGGCCCGCTCTCCGCGGCCCGGATCGCCGGACCGCTCGGCCTCGCCCTGCTCGAACCCGACGACGACTGGCTCACCCGCCTGCCCGAGGAGTTCACCCGGCGCCGGATCGAGCTCACCACCCTCGCCGAGGCGTGGACGCTGCGCCGCCCGGCGTTCGTCAAGCCACCCGCCGACAAGTCGCTCCCGCCCGCGGTCTACCCGGACGGCACCCGCCTGCCGCGCACCGGCGACCGGATCGGCCCCGACACGCCCGTCCTGGTCAGCGAGCCGGTGACCTTCGCCGCCGAGTACCGGCTGTTCGTCCGCGACGGCGAGGTGCTCACCGGTAGCCGCTACGCCCGCTTCGGCCGGCTCGACCCGGCGCCGCTGACCGCCGAGGCCGGCGCCTTCGCCCGGCTCCTGCTCGCGGCAGTCGGCGACACCCTGCCCAGCGCCGTCGCCCTGGACGTCGGCCCGATCGCGGACCCCTACGACCCGGTCGAGCACTGGGCCGTCGTCGAGGCGAACCTGCCGTGGTTCGCGCACTGCTACGCCGCCGACCCGGACCGCGTCCTGGACGTCGTGCTGCGCGCCGCCGGACCGGTCTCCCAACTCGGCCGGGCCGACCGCCGGTTCGTCCGTACGGCCGCCTGACACCCGGCGGACACCCCGCGTTCGGCGGGTGGATGCCGGACGGTACGGCGCGCGGTGGAGCATGGCGCGGTCGGCGGCGCCCTCGGCGGGCGCGGCCGGGTGTGCACGACCGAAAGGAACCCCCCGCCATGTCCGCTGCCCAGTGGCCCCGCCCCCGGGTGCTCGTCGTCGGGATCGACGGCGTCCGCCACGACTACCTGGAGCACGTGCCGATGCCGCGCCTCCAGGAGCTCGCCGAGGCCGGGTTCCTGGTGCCGGTGACCGTGGCGGACACCACGCCCACCATGTCCGGGCCGTGCTGGGCCACCATCGTCACCGGCGTCGAGCCCGCCAAGCACGGTGTCTGGGGCAACCACCTCGGCGGCAACCGGCTCGACGTGTTCCCCGACTTCGCCACCCGGCTCGCCCGCGGCGACCGCCGCCGCACCTTCGTCGCGGCGGGCTGGGACCCGCTGATGATCAACGAGTCCGGCGGCCCGCTGTTCCGCGCCCCCGGCCGGCTCTCGTACATCGCCCCGGCCGAGGACACCCCCGAAGCCTGGGAGGCCGTCGACGAGGAGGTCACCCGCGAGGCCGTCCACGTCCTGGGCACCGCCGACCCGGAGGCCTCCTTCGTCTACCTCGGCGCCGTCGACGAGACCGCCCACTTCCTCGGCTGCGGCGACGAGTACCGGGCGGCCATGCGCACCGCCGACGAACGCCTCGGCCGACTGCTCGACGCCGTCCGCGGCCGCGCCGACCACGCCGACGAGCAGTGGACCGTCATCGTCGTCACCGACCACGGCCACGTCGACGCCGGCGGCCACGGCGGCCGCACCGTCGAGGAGCGCACGGCCTGGGTCGCCTGCGCCGGGCACGGCATCCCGGCCGGCCCGCCCACCGGGGAGATCCGCCACCCGGACGTCGCCGCCCAGGTGTACGCCTCGCTGCTGCGCCCCATCGACCCGCACTGGACCCTCGACGGCCGACCCTTCCCGGTCGCCCGGCCGGTGCCGGAGACGGTGTCGGCGCCGATCTGACCGGTGCTCTGACCGGTGCTCTGATCGGCGGTCCGGCCTGTGCTCTGACCAACGATCCGACCAGCGATCCGACCCGGGGCCGGCACCGTCGCCGGCCCCGGGCCCGACGACGCCTCAGGGGCGCGCTGATGCATCCGGGTGCAGCAGGCCGGGCTGCGCCGGAGGCCGGCTTGAGTGACGCTCGATCGAGGCCCGGGCGGCACTTGAAGACGGTGTGCCAGCCTGGGCGCCCCACCGCGTAACCCCGAGACCGGGTCGCTGGACATACCTCTGAAGGTGGAGACGGTACCCCGTGGGATGGAGACAAGATCGCGACCTCGTGGTGACGCTCCGGAGGGACGGCAAGGGCCACGATGGATACACCCGGGCGGCAGACCTCGCCGACCGGACCGGAACCGGAGACGGAGAGGACAGGCGGGCATGAAGGGCATCGTGAGCAAGGTCGCACTGGGAGTCGCGGGCACCGGCATGGCCGTCGCCGTGGCGGCCGTGGCAATCGGCCCGAGGGTGTCCGAGTGGTACGACGGACGCCACCAGGAGCAGGCCACCTACGACACCGGCAGCCAGGCCAAGGCCGAGCGCCGTTCGATGCCGACCTGGCTGCCCGACAACGCCTCTTCGGTGAAGTACCTGATGTCCACCACCGGCGACGACCGCCTGCTGCGCGCCACCCTCCCGGAAGGCCGGCTGCCCGTCGGCTGCAGCACCGGCCTGCCCGGCAAGTCCGCGCACTCGGTGCCGCTGTCGCTCAAGGCCGGCTGGTTCCCCGAGGGCGTCGCGGCCAAGGCCAGTGGCACCTGCGGGCACTACAACGTGACGCTCACCGGCAACCAGCTCTACGCGTGGCAGGACGGCGCGGCGGTGCAGGCGGCCCTGCGCGCGGAGCGGCCCACCAAGCACTGAGCCGGGCACCCTGCGCTGCGTCGGGTTCCGTGCGCTGAGCCGGGCACCAAGCGCTGCGCCGGGTTCCGTGTACCGCGCCGGGTGCCCGCACCGAGCAAGCCGTGAGGCTCCGAGTACGCCGTCGGGCTCCGACCGGCCCGCCGGGCACCGACAGGTGCGGGCGGGCCGTCGTCGTGCGCGGGTGCGGCCGGTGTGGCCGACGGTGGACCAGCGGGAGGACCCCCGCTGTCGGAAACGGCCGGGGCTGCGATAGGACGGAGCGTGGACAAACCCGTCCCGACCCCGTCCCGTCCCGTTCCCCGTTCCGTGAGGAGCCCCATGCCCGGCCCGACCGTCGGCCCTGCCGGCGACACGTCGACCGCTCCCTCCGCCGCCCCCACCACCGGCCAGTCCCGCCCCGGCCGGGCCACCATCGCCGTCCTGGGCGGTCTCGTGGCGCTCGGCCCGCTCACCACCGACCTCTACCTGCCCGGGCTGCCCGAGATCGCCGACGACCTGGTCGCCGAACCGGCCGCCGTCCAGCTCACCCTCACCTTCTCCATGTTCGGGGTCGCGGCCGGGCAGTTGCTCTTCGGACCGCTCAGCGACCGCTACGGCCGCCGCCCGCCGCTGCTCGCGGGGCTCGTCCTCTACACCCTGGCCAGCGTCGTGTGCGTGATCGCGCCGAGCCTGACGGTGCTGATCATCGCCCGCTTCATCCAGGGCGCGGCCGGATCCGCCGGGCTGGTCATCGGCCGGGCCGTCGCCCGGGACCGCTTCCAGGGCGTCGCGATGCTGCGGTTCCTGGCCTCCATCGCGCTGATATCCGGGCTGGCGCCGATCCTCGCCCCGATCCTCGGCGCGCAACTGATGCGGTTCACCTCGTGGCGCGGCACCTTCGGCGCGCTGACCGCGCTCGGGCTGCTCCTGACCCTGGCCGCCTTCGGGGCGCTGCGCGAGACCCTGCCGACGCAGAATCGGGGCACCGGCGGGGTGGGCGCGGCGCTGCGCACGATGGGGCGGTTGCTGCGCAACCTGCCGTTCCTCGGGCTGGCGCTGACCAGCGCCTTCGCCTTCGGTGCGCTGTTCGGCTACATCAGCGGGTCGTCCACGGTGCTTCAGCACGTGTACCAGGTCTCGCCGCAGACCTACAGCCTGCTGTTCGGGGCGAACTCGCTGGCCATCGTCGTCATGACGCAGTTGAACGGACGGGTGCTCGCGCGCCGCTTCGCCCCGCGGGGGCTGATGCTGGCCGGGCTGGCGACGGCGGTGGTCGCCGGGGTGGCGCTGGTGCTGCTGACGGCGGTCTGGGACTTCGGGCTGGTCGGGTTCTGCCCGCCGTTGTTCGTGATGATGGGCAGCATGGGTGTGGTCCTGCCGAACACGGCCGCGCAGGCGCTCAGCCTGGTCGAGCCGCGGGCGGCCGGGACGGCGTCGGCACTGCTCGGCACCGGCAACTTCCTGTGCGGGGCGGTGGTCGCACCGCTGAGCAGCCTCGGCGGCCGGCCGTCGTCGGTGCTGCTGGCGGTGGTCGTCCTGGCGAGCGGGGTGCTGGCGATGGTGGCGTACGTGACGCTGTGTCGGCCCGGGCGGATGAGAACGGCGGAGGTCGAGGTGGTGGCCGGGAGCTGACGGCCGCCGACCGGCGACGAACAACAAACAGAAAACAGATAACAGCTGACAGATGATGAAATCTGTCAGCTGTTATCTGTCATTCGTTCCCTGTCGGCCGTCAGCCGTCAGCCGTCAGCCGTCGGGCGCAGCTCAGGCGATCGAGAAGTCGTCGCCGAAGACGTTGCCCTGGCCGTACCAGCCGTGCAGGTACACGGTGACGGTGCCGGAGGCGCCGGTGGTGAAGGGGACGGTCAGCTTGGTCCAGCCGGAGGCGTTGGTCCAGGAGCTGGCGGTGGCGTCACCGCTGACGCCGAGGTACGCGTAGTTGCCCTGCACCCAACCACTCAGCGTGTAGCTGGTGTTGGCCTTCAGCGTGACGGTCTGCGAGCACTCGCCGGTCTGGCCGGCGGTCGCCGCCGCCTGGAGCGCGTAGGAGCCGGAGTGGACCGGGGTGGAGACCACGGCGCCGCCGCTCTGGCAGGTCCACGGGGCGAGGCTGCCGGTCTCCAGACCGCCGTTGACCAGACCGGTCGGCGGCGGGGTCGTCCCGGTGACGGTCAGCGCGTACGTGGCGGTGTGGGTGCCGGACGGCCCGGTGGCGGTCACGGTGAGCGGGTAGCTGCCCGCCGTGGTGGCCGAGGTGGTGGTGACGTTGAGGGTGGCGCCGGTGCCGGCGGTGACGCTGCCG